>SHYW01000001.1 GCA_009692615.1 Deltaproteobacteria bacterium
ACGCACACACTTGGCCTATATCGAACCAACTCCAACAAGGTGGGGTTCCGCTATGGCCAGGTTTCTAACTTACGACCTCAACCCAACGCACTACCCTGACATAATCGCGTTGCTGTTAACATGACATATTGACGTTGCCACGACAATCAGGCAGAGATCGATGCCGCGATGGTCGGTTACAACGAGCACGGCCTGGGATGGTTTTCGCGCCGGCCTGTGGAGTTCGCCTTTGCCAACGGTTCGAAGGACGCCGTGATCGACGTCGCTAACGTGCGGCTGCTCAACCCTGCGGGGGAAAATATGCTCGTCAACGGCGACTTCGCCCGCGGCATGGACCGCTGGTTTTTCACCGTCGACGACCACACGCCGTGGCAGAACTGGAATCACGCCGTTCATCTCTACTTCGAACAAGGTGGGTTGGGCGTCGCAGCTTTCTTCTTTTTCCTGGCCTGCGTCTTCGTCCGGCTCGGCGCACAAGTCATGCGCGGGCAGTGGCTCGCCGCTGTTGGCATGGCCGCGCTGGCGAGTTTTTTGAGCGTCGGTATCTTTGGCTTTCTCTTCGACACGCCGCGCATGGCGTTGCTGTTTTTCTTCGTCGCGCTAGTGTTTGCGCGCGGTTTGGTGGAAGCGGAAAGGACGGCGGTTGGTTGATGTCTTGGCTTGGCTCTTTGTCGGTTTCTGATCCGACTAACACCTCTTTGAAAAAGGGGGGCAAGGGGGATTTTCTTGAGCCGCTTTTGCACGAAGATAATTCAAATCCCCCTCTGTCCCCCTTTTTCAAAGGGGGAGGTTGTAAGAATCTATCGAAGATCTTTTTGGCTTTGGATGATCGATGGCGCGCGGATGTTTGTGATACTGGAGCCACTTCGTGAATACCCTCCAAGAGCGCGCCCAATATTTTCTGCGTCATTGGGCTGCGGCGCACAAAGAAGCGCTGCTCTACGATGAACTGAGCGCGACGTTGCTCGATGTCGCGTCGGGAAAGTCGCTGGCGATTTCCTGGCGCGAGGTCAGCGCCTTTGAGGAGAAAGTCCATCCCGAGAGTCAGGAAGGTTACGGCGTGCTGCGTTTTGAAAATGGCACGCAGATCGCCGTGGTTGATCCCGGCGGCGTGGCGTTTGCGCCGGTGACGGATAATTCCGGGCCGGTGGAAAATTTGCCACCGGTGGTTTGTCTGCGCGATTTTCTCATGCTTAAGCAACGCGTCGATCATCACTTGTACGATCATCCCGACCAGCCGCCGCCGCGCGAGTGCTTGGATTTGATCATGGTCTGCATCGCGACGCTCGATGGCGCGCGGGCGGTGGGTTTCGACGTCGGCGATCTCGAAGGGGAGCTGGAAGTGTCGTTGAATGAAGTCGAGCGCCGCGCTTCGTAGTCGTCATGGCTAAAGTCATCTCATTGCGTTGTCCGAAGTGCGGCAATAATTCCTTGGACCGGCGCGTTTTCAAATGCTCCGATTGCGGCGCGATTCTCGAAGTCAAAGTTGCCATCGACGATTTGCGCCCCGGCGATTTCACGCCCATGCGCCAAAGCCGCGACCGATCGATTTGGCGCTGGTTCGATTTCTTTCCAGTTGAGCACCGTTCGTCGATCGTTTCTTTGGGCGAAGGCTCGACGCCGCTACTGCACGCCAAGCGGCTTGGCGAGAAATTAAACATCGCCCATCTCTATTTGAAAAACGATACGGTGTTACCCACCGGTTCGCTCAAGGACCGCAGCAACAGCGTGGGGATTTCCGTCGCCAAAGAGTTGGGCTTCACGATAACCTCCGTCATGTCGACGGGCAACGCCGCGGCGTCGGTGGCGGCCTATTCGGCGGCGGCGGGTTTGCCGAGCGTTGTTTTAGTCCCGCGCGGCACGGCGGCGGCGAAAATCATCCAAGCCCGCGCTTACGGCGCGACGGTGATCGTCGTCGACGGCGATTTCGACAACCAGGTGGCGCTTCTTTACAAAGCGGCGGTGCAAGAGTTCGGTTGGTACGACTGTCTGTCGTCCAATCCTTATCGCGTCGGCAAAAAATCCTATGCCTACGAATTGGTCGACCAGTTGGACGGCCGGGCCGCCGATTGGGTGATTCATCCCACCGCCGGCGGCACCGGGATTGTTTGCATGTGGCAAGGTTTTCAAGAATTCCTAGCCCTCGGCTGGATCGCGCGCGCGCCGAAATTGGTCGCCGCTCAAAGCGCCGCCGCGGCGCCGTTCGTCACGGCGATGCAAAACCCCACGGCGCAGATCGTCGCGGTAATCGCGCGCGAAACCGTTGCGGAAAGCATCCAAGTCGGCAATCCGGCGGCTCTCGGTTGGCGCGCTCTGGCCGCGCTGCGTGAGTCCAAGGGCGCGGCGGTGGCGTTGAGCGATGGAGAAATTCTCGAAGCGCAGTCGTTGACCGCAAGGCTCGCCGGTATATTCGCCGAACCGGCAGCGGCGACTTCAGTGGCCGCGGCGGGAAAAATGCGCGCGGCGGGTTTGATCGAAAGTGATGATGTGGTGGTCTGCAATCTCACCGGCCACGGATTGAAACAGCCCGAGGCGATTCAGCTCGCCGAGAAACAGTTCGTTCCCATCGCGCCGACTTTGGCGGCGTTGCGTGAGCAGTTAGATAAATCGTCGGTTCCGAGCTGACCGCAGGCAGCGGACTTCCACTCAGTCCTTACTTCTTTTTTAACTTCCCCGCTCGAGCCAGCCGTCCTTGACGAGTTTATCGAGCGGCGCGTGGTCGCGGAACAATTCGGGCTTGCCGAAAAATTCCTTCGACACCGGTCGCCGGCCGGACAGCTCTTTAATCACTATTTCTAATCCTTGGTCCGAAACGTAGGGGATCGGTTTGAAAATCTTGGCGTACACTTCGGCGGTCTTTTTGATAAAGGCGGCGTCGGTTTCGCGGTGCCATTTCTTGATTGACCCTTCAACTACGGTGCTGTCCTTTTTGATCAGGCGGATCGCTTCGACGTAGGCTCGAAGAAAACGCTCGACGACCGCAGGATTGTTCTTGATAAAGCTCCGGCTGGTGGCGACGCATGACGATGGGTAAATGAAATTGGCCGTCGATTGATCGACCAGCAGCGGCCAGCCGGCTTGGATTAAATTATAAGTGTTGCGGTAGGGTAGGGCCGCGGCCGCGACTCGGCCGCTGCGCATGGCCGTGACGATCTCGGCGCCGCCGCCCAACTGTAAAATCGTCATGTCCTTTTCCGGGTCTAGTCCTAATGAGCGCAGCGCCGCGCGCAAATAAAAATGGGTCGTCGAACCGAGCCGGGTAACGGCGCTGCTCTTGCCCTTCAAGTTCGCCGCGGTTTTGATCTCCGGCCGGCCGACAAAATAAACCACATCGGTGTCGGCGGGGCAGGCGATCAGCGCCACGTCGCCGCCTTCGATGCGTGCCGAGACCACGGATTCCGCGCCGGCGCCGGAGAATTGCACCGTGCCGCTCATGATCATAGTCGTGATCAGCGCGCCGCCGCGAATGTGAATGGGCTCGACATTCAATCCGTATTTGGCGAACAAGCCGCTGTCCTTGCCGACCAGCACCGGCAGATGTTGCAGCGACGTCGTCACGCCGTAGGGCACGCGCAGCAGCTCTTGGGCATGGTTGGTAATTGGCAGCCATGCGATCCCGACGATCAGCGCACGCACAAATGCCAGACCTCCCCCTTTGAAAAAGGGGGACTGAGGGGGATTTGAATTTTGCCGCTGCAAGAAAATCCGCTGGAGGAAATTCCCACGTCCCGCAGTTTTCGTCTCGTCGTTACCCATAAGTTTTGGTTCGATAGGAGGGTGTGATACTCAGCCGAGTTGGCTGAAGCGTTCAACAAATAGCGAATTCTCCGCCCCATCAAATCCCCCTCGATCCCCCTTTTCCAAAGGGGGACGGGATCGTTGCTAGTGTCATCGTCCGGTCGAAACATCGATGGGCACGCCGTCGGGGTCGGCGAGTTGGAATTGGCCGTGCTTGCATTTTGCCAGCAGCTTGAGGCGAATCGCGCCTTCGTGGCCGCCGGGTTTCGGCGACAACGCTGGGTTGCGTTCGACCAGCTTGGCTAAATCTTTTTTGAAGGCGTCGAGATCTTCGACGCGAAAGCCCAGATGATCCATGTGGCGCGGTTCGATGCCAGCGCCGTCGTAGTCGGAGATCGCCCAGGGCGCGATAATAATCGTTACCCGCCCGTCGGTTAGATAATGATTCGTGTCGTCCGCCGGTTTTTCCATTTCCTGAAGGTCGTATACCTCGCGATAAAATTTCGCCAAGGTCGCCGGATTCAAAGAGCGGAGAGTGAAATGGCTGATGTAACGCTCCTGTTTCCATTCACCCTCGACGTAGACTTCGGCACGGTTGGTCATCTGCTGTTGCGATAGGTCGAAGACATAACCGTCTGGATCATGGGTGCTGATGCCGGCGAAGGGCCGGTTGGTCGGCCGCTTGACCAGTTGCACGGCGGGATATTTTTCTTTTAGCCGCGCCGCCACCGCTTCGACGCTTTCGACTTCCAAACCGAAGTGTTCGAGTCCGGCTTGGCGGCCTAATTTCTGCGGGATGATATTCATGCCGATGTAGCCGTCGCCGATGGCGACCGCGCTTTCGGGCTGCGGCGACTTGGAAGTCTTCATGCCGAACAGTGCTTGATAGAAGCGGCTCAGTAAAGTGTAGTTGTCGCTGATGATGGCGAGGTGTTTGATTTTCGCAGGCATGAAATTCTCCTTATTAGCGATAGATCTGGTCGATGAAGCCGGATTTGTCCAGCTCGGTGAGAATCGTGTTGTCGATGAAATCGTCCGGGTTGAGCTTCGCCGACTGGGGCAGCTCGGTGCTCATTTGATCCAAGGCGAACTTGACTGCGCGGCGGTCGCCGTAGGGGACTTTCAATGATTGACCGTCGGCGAAGTGCGCTCGGGTAAGTAGTAACGCTAGTGTAGCGGCCCCGAGAAGTTGGATCGCGTGAGATGATTGCATCGAATTTCCGTTGCTTGGTGAACAATGGTTCAAAGTCTTGCAGGTCAAAGTAATGGACGGCCTAGGCTTAAGTCAAGGTAGAGGGCGCTCATCCATTGATCAGAGTTTGTGAAAAAAACTTTTTTAGCTTGAAGAACTCCGCCAGTACGGATAAATTTCGAACAGGTTATCTCGCCATAGTGCTAGGCGGTGTCGCGTAAATTGGAAACTCGTTAAGGTCAAGACATCCATGAACAAATCAGGCCCGATCGTCATTGCTTTCGCTCTGTGACTCCTCGCGGTAGCCGGATTCGTTGGCGACATCCTGATGCCCGGCGACGATACGCTGTTGATGCTGTTTGTTCCCCTTTGTTTGGCGGCAGCTAGTTTTTGTACCGCCCAACAGGCGCGAGCGATAAAAATTCTTTGCACGATCTTCGTCATCGTCGATCTAAGCGTCGAGCTAGAAAGTTTTTCCATGGCCCGGTTCGTGGCCCGCTCCGAAGCTGTGGCGCTGATTTGGATTGTTACCGCCTTCGTTGACCGTTCGCGTCGGCTGTCAGCAACCGATAGCCGGCTTCGGCAAGAAAATGCTGCGCGTGAGCAGAGCGAACGGGTGCTCGAAGAATTACATATCGCCCTGACCAACGCCATGCCAGGGATTGGTCGTCTCGGTATCGACGGTCATTATCTTGAGGTCAACGAAGTGTACGCCGGAATGCTCGGCTATGTACCGGTGGAGTTGATCGGTACAGGCTGGATAAAAACGGTTCACGTTGACGACCGCGCGCAGGCTTTAGCCGCTTACGATCGGATGGTGCAATCCGGCAAGGGCGAGTTCGAAGCCCGCGCGGTGCGTAAAGACGGATCGAATTTTTTCAAACATGTCTTGATGGTTAAGATCGTCGATGAAAATGGCCGCCACATTGGCCATCACTGTTTTATGCGCGACATCAGCGAACGAAAAGCAGTCGAGGCGGAACGAGGACGGCTGGCGACCATCGTCGATCACTCCGACGACGCCATCGTGAGCCGCGGCATCGACCTGAAGATTCTCACTTGGAACGCCGCCGCCGAGCGGAGGTTTGGCTACTTAGCTGACGAAATTGTTGGCCAGAGTATCGATATTCTCAATCCTCCCGATAAGCAGGCATTGGGGGAGCAAAGACGAAAATTGTTCGACGCCTCCGTTCCGTCCCGGCCTGTCGATACTGGTTGACGAAGTCTGGTCAGCGCGTCGACGTTTCCGTCGCCCAATCGCCCATTCGCGACGCCAACGGCAAACTCCTCAGCGTGTCGCTGATCGTGCGCGATATCACCGCCCGTAAATTGGCCGAGCAGGCGCTGCAAACTAGCGAGCAGAGCATCCGGCGGCTATACGAGATTACCAACGCGCCTGAACTCGCTTTCGAGCAACGCTTGCGCGCGTTGCTGGAGTTTGGCTGTGCGCGCTTCGACATTTCCTATGGTTTTTTGACCACCTCCAAGGGAGAGGAGCTTGAGATTATCTACGTACATGCGCCGGACGGCGCGTTTGCCGAGGGCTCTACGATTCCCATGAGCGCTGCGTTTTGTAGTAGCACCATGCGGACGGACGAACCGATTTGTAACGAGCATGTCGGCGCGTCGGAATGGCGCACGCATCCGGGTTACCTCGCCTTGGGTATGGAATGCTACATGGGAACTAAAGTCATCGTCGATGGCGGTATTTACGGCACGCTTTGCTTCTTGGGAGCCGAACCGCACGACGATTTATTTACCGACCCCGACAAAGATTTTCTCAAGTTGATGTCGGTATGGATCGGCGGCGAGATCGCTCGCCGGCAAGCCGCGCAGGCATTGCGCGCGGCGCATGATGAACTTGAGCGGCGCGTCGAGGAACGGACAGCGGAGTTGGCGCAGGCGGTTGCGTCGTTAACTAAAACGGAAGCGCTCTTGCGTCAGGCTGTCGAGGTTGCGGACCTCGGTATTTTCGAGCGCGATCATGTGACCAACGAATTGAACTACTCGCCGACAATGAGAGAAATTTTGGATTTTTCCGAAGATCAGCAGATCAAACCCGGCGAGTTTCTTGCAATTGTTCACCCTGACGACCGGGAAACGGTACGGATGGCAAGGCAGCAGGCGCAGGTTCCAGCTGGCGTCGGCCAGATGTCTTTGGAGTTCCGTATCGTTCGGCGCGATGGCAGCATCGGCTGGATCTTGAATCGAGCCCGCACCTTTTTCGATGGCACTGGCGATGCTTGTAGGTCAGTGCGCACTGTTGGTGCCATACTCGATATCACGAAGCGCAAGCAAGCCGAGCAGGCGCTGCGCGAGAGCGAAGAGCGGCTGCAGCACGCGCTCGCCGTCGGGCAAATGGGCACGTGGGAGCGCGACCTCTGCACCGACACGGAGACGTGGGACCGGCGCACTTATGAAATATTCGGGATTGAGACAGGAACTGCGGTCGACTTTGCGGTTTTCTCTTCTCGTATTCATCAGGAGGATTTACCATCCGTGAAGGAGTCGGTCCTTCGTACGGAGCGCACGGGATCTAGTTATGAGTACGATTACCGCTTTGTTAGGCCTGATGGCAACACCCGGTGGATACGTTCTAACGGTGGGTTGCGCCGCGACGCCAATGGCATGCCGACCCATATCGCCGGAATCAACTTCGATATCACCGAGCGCAGACAAGCGGAAGAGGCCTTGCGGGAGAGCGAAGCTCGAATGCGCGCGATTCTCGACCACAGTCCGGCGCCGGTGTTCATTAAGGATTGCGACGGCAGATATCTGCTGGTCAATTGCCGATTCGAGGAAATGTTCGGCCTCGGCGACGCGAATTGCCTGGGTAAAACCGACTCGGAGTTGTTCGCTGCGGAACAGGCGGCGGCTTTTCAGATGCACGATCGGGAAGTGCTCGATCGGGGCGCCGGTGTCCAGTTCGAAGAAGTGGCGCAATACCAAGACGGTTCGCACACCAGTATCGTCAACAAGTTCCCGTTGCGCGACGGCGCCGGAAAGATTTACGCGCTGTGCGGCATCGCCACCGACATCACCGAGCGCAAACGGACGGAGGACGAGCTGCATCAGCTCAACCAAGAGTTGGATCAGCGGGTGGCGCGGCGTACTGAGCAGCTGGCTGAGTCGCGAGCCAACCTTCGCACCTTGGTGGCCGAGTTGACTCGCGCCGAGGAGCGCGAGCGGCGCCGGCTGGCGGTGGAGCTACACGATTACCTGGCGCAATCGCTGACGGCGACGCGGATGAATCTGAGCCGCGCCGACAAATTTGTCGCGAACTTCAGCAACAGTAGCGATTTGAAGAAAATACTTTACGAAGTGCACAGCGATTTGAATAACTCGATCAATTATACGCGCACGTTGATCGCCGAGTTGAGCCCGCGGGTTTTGTACGATCTGGGCTTGGTGGCGGCGCTCAGTTGGTTGGGCGAGCAGATGGGGCGGCACGGCCTAACCGTCGAGGTCGACGGCCCGCGGGAAGGATTCTCCGTCGCCGAAGATGACGCGGTGTTTCTGTTCCAATGCGCCAGGGAACTGTTATGGAACGTGGTGAAGCATGGCGATACCAACCAAGCCACGGTGGCTTTTGGACGGGACGGCGATCGGGTCTCGGTGGTGGTGATCGACAACGGCAAAGGATTTGATGCGCAATCGACGGCTAATGGTAACGGCGGCTCGCATTACGGACTGTTTAGCATCCGCGAGCGCGTCGAACTGCGCGGCGGGCGCGTGGAGATCGATTCGACGCCCGGAGTGGGCACTTGGGTGACGATTATTTTACCTGTGGATCAGCACGAGGAGGGGTTGGCCGAAATGGTGACGCCAGATATTCAACAGAAGGCGTTCGGAACTGTGATTAAGATCGTCATCGTCGACGATCACAAGATGGTGCGCCAAGGGTTGCGCAGAATTTTGGAAGAGCATGAAGAATTCACTGTCGTCGGCGAGGCGGGCGATGGCGCGGAAGCGATCGCCATGGCGCGCGAGCTGGAACCCAATGTCGTGATCATGGATGTGAATCTGCCGACCATGAGCGGCATCGATGCGACCCAGGCGATCATCCGCGATCGGCCTTCGACGATCGTCATCGGCGTATCCTTCGGCAGCGATTCTTACGTCAGCCAGGCGATGCAAGCGGCCGGCGCGGTAACCTGTATCGCCAAAGAACGGGCGGTTGAAGATGTCCATCGTGCGATCATCGACGCGATGGATGGGCGGTGGGTGGATTCGGCGCGTTAAGCAGCTACTAACTATTCCTGCCATGCGAATCGCACTGCGGCACGAGCATCGATAGCAGAGGATTGAAGGTCGCGATATCCGAACTGCTGTGATCAAGCGCTGCGCTGTTGGTTGTCAGCCGGCGCGCCGCGACATCCTGGTCGCAGCCTGCATTACGGCGCGAAGCGTTTCGTTGACAGCTTGGTCGCTGGGAAATGCTTTCGCGACATCTCTTTCCAACACGACAATGTTCGTTCCCTGACGATATCGTTTGACATACTTGCCGCGCACTCCGCCGGTCATGTCGGGAAAATCGTACTCCGGTAACATTTCATCGCGATCTGGTTTATTTTTTTTGCTCTTCATAAAACCGCCTTTCTCGGTGGGTCGCTGGCCGTGCGCTAATGATCCGAACCGTTTCGTCGTTATCGCTGTGAGAGACCACCAAGACTCTAAGCCGCTGGGACGCGCCAATGATCAAGCGTCGTTCTTCGTTTTCGGAATGTAATAAATCCGGATATGTCATTGATACTGGGTCATCGAATACCGTGGCCGCTTCCACGAAACTAACGCCATGCTTTGACGGTTGCCGGATTCCTTTCTTGGATCCCACTCGATTAACACACGACGACTTTATCATAAACTCAGCGAACCTCCCAACGATTTTGTGGCCGAGCGCTTTGGCTTACCAAACCTCCCTGTTGCTTTATCCCGTGACGCTCGCTACAAAATAGGGCCTACCGATTATCTTTACTTAAGGAGCGCTCATGGCACAGAAATATGTGGATAGTTTCGGCACGCGCAAAGTGCTGACCGTCGACGGCGAGAGCTACGACATTTTTCGCCTCGATCTGTTGGAGAAGGCGGGATTCAAAAACGTTTCGCGCTTGCCGGTGTCCCTAAAAGTGTTGTTGGAAAACTTGCTGCGCCAGGAAGACAACCATCACGTCAACAAAGCCGACATCGAGGCGTTGGCCAATTGGAACGCCAAAGTAAAATCGGAAAAAGAAATCGCCTTCATGCCGGCACGGGTTCTCATGCAGGATTTGACCGGCGTGCCCGCGGTGGTCGATCTGGCGGCGATGCGCGAGGCGATGAAGCGGTTGGGCGGCGATCCGAAAAAGATCAATCCGCTGGCGCCCGTCGACTTAGTCATCGATCATTCGGTGCAGGTCGATTATTTCGGCACCGCCGATTCGTTCCAGAAAAATTCTGAGATCGAATTCGAGCGCAACGTCGAGCGCTATGCGTTCTTGCGCTGGGGCCAGATGTCCTTCGACAATTTCCGTCTGATCCCGCCCGATGTCGGCATCTGTCATCAGGTCAATCTTGAATATCTCGCCCCGGTGGTGTTTCGCGCCAAGAAAGACGGCGCGCATTTCGCCTATCCCGACACCGTGGTCGGGACTGACTCCCATACTCCAATGATCAACGGTCTCGGCGTCGTCGGTTGGGGCGTCGGCGGCATCGAAGCGGAGGCGGCGCTCTTGGGCCAACCGATCATCATGCTGATTCCCGAAGTGATCGGCTTCAAACTCCATGGCAAATTGCCGGCGGGCGCGACGGCGACGGATTTGGTTCTGACGGTCGTGCAGATGCTGCGCAAAAAAGGCGTGGTGGAAAAATTCGTCGAGTTCTACGGCTCGGGACTTTCGAGCTTGAGCCTCGCCGACCGCGCCACCATCGGCAACATGGGGCCGGAGTACGGCGCGACTGTCGGCTACTTCCCCATCGACGACGAAACGCTGCGCTATCTGACCCTCACCGCACGCGATCCGCATTTAATTAAACTTGTCGAAACCTACGCCAAAGAGCAGGGCATGTTCCGCACCGATAGTTCGCCCGATCCGATGTTTACCGATACGTTGGAATTGGATCTCGCCAGCGTGGTGCCGAGCATTTCCGGTCCGCGCCGGCCCCAGGACCGCATCGCTTTGACGGACAGCAAGAAAGCTTTTGCCGAAGCGCTGCCGTCGTTGATGAAAACCAAGAACGCCGACAAGAAAGTCGCCGTGCAATTGAACGGCGACAAGTTCGAGTTGAAGCATGGCTCGGTGGTGATCTCGGCGATCACCAGCTGCACCAACACTTCCAATCCGTCGGTGATGATCGGCGCGGGACTGCTCGCCAAGAAAGCCGGCGAGAAGGGACTGACGCGCAAACCTTGGGTGAAAACCAGTTTGGCGCCGGGTTCGCGGGTGGTGACGGAGTATTTGAAAGACAGCGGCTTATTAACCGATTTAGAAAAAATCGGTTTCAACGTCGTCGGCTACGGCTGTACGACTTGTATCGGCAACAGCGGACCGTTGCCGGAAGCAGTGTCGAACGGCATTCAAGAGGGTGATCTAGTCGCCGCCGCGGTGTTGTCGGGCAACCGCAATTTCGAGGGACGCATTCACGCCAGCGTGCGGGCGAACTATTTAGCTTCGCCGCCATTGGTTGTCGCTTACGCTTTAGCCGGCAGCATGGATGTCGATTTGTACAACGATCCGCTCGGCAACGACAAAGCCGGCAAACCAGTTTTCTTGAAAGACATCTGGCCGACGGCGCAGGAAGTTCAAGAAGTATTGAACAAGTCGGTGCGCCAGGAAATGTTCAAGAAAGAATACAGCCAGGCTGCTCAGGGCGACGAGCGCTGGCGCGGCATGCCGGTGCCCGAGGGCGAACTGTTCAAATGGGACATGCAGTCGACTTACGTCCGCGAAGCGCCGTACTTCGACGGCATGGGCAAGACGCCCAACCCGATCAAACCGATCACCGGCGCGCGCGCGTTGGCGATGATTGGCGATTCGGTGACCACCGATCATATTTCGCCGGCCGGCTCGATCGAAAAAAATGGCCCGGCGGCGCGCTACCTCACCAACAACGACGTGCTGCCCAAGGATTACAATCAATACGGCGCGCGACGCGGCAATCATGAAGTGATGATGCGCGGCACGTTTGCTAACATTCGTCTGAAAAACATGTTGGCGCCGGGCACCGAAGGCGGCGTGACCGTGCATATTCCGGACAACAAACCGATGTCGATCTACGATGCGGCGATGCAGTATCAAAAAGAAGGCACGCCGCTGATCGTCATCGCCGGCAAGGAGTACGGCTCCGGCTCATCGCGGGACTGGGCGGCCAAGGGGCCGCGCCTGCTCGGCATCCGCGCGGCGATCGCCGAGAGCTACGAGCGTATCCACCGCAGCAACTTGATCGGCATGGGCATCGTGCCACTGGTGTTCAAGCCGGGCGAAAATTTATCTACGCACGGGCTTAGCGGTTTCGAAACTTTCGATATCCTCGGTATCGGCCAGGATCTGAAATTGCGCCAGGAGCTGACCGTCAAAGCGACCGCGGACGACGGCAAGGTGACTGAGTTCAAAACGATCTGCCGCATCGATACGCCGGCGGAATTGGATTATTACCGCCATGGCGGCATCTTGGAATATGTGTTGCGGCAGTTGCTGGCGAATTGAATATCGGGACTCACCACGATGGACGCGAAGGTTTCGAAAAAATATTATTCCGAACTTCGTGCTCTTCGTGTCCTTCGTGGTGAAAAAAATCTTTCGCGTATTGAAAACAATTCGTGACTACTCGAAGAGAAGCGCTGGTGACCTTGGGGAAATCCTCGCTGGCGTTTTTTTTGCCAACTCAGTTTTGCGCGGCGCTGGATTCGCCGCCGAAGGGACGTCCATGGCCACACCGGCGCATATCGGAACATTCACCGCTAACAATCCCGGCATCATGACGCTGCAGGGGACCAATCAGTATATCGTCGGCAAGGACGGCGGCCTGGTCATCGACGTCGCGCTGAGCGCGGACTCGAACATGGACGGCATCATCGAGCAAGCGGAAGCTATGGGCGTGAAGAAGATCGAAAAGATTTTGCTCACCCATATTCACAGCGACCACACCGGCGGCGCCTTGGCGCTGCGCAAACGGTGCGGCGCGAAACTCGGCATTCACCGTTCGCGCAAAGGCTATCTCGGCGGCGAAGATTTTCAGTACGACGACAACGACCGGATTAGTTTCGGCGGCGGCGAATTGCATGTGCTGCACACGCCGGGACATGAGTCGGGCCACTGCTGCTTTTACGAAGGCGGCGACAAGGTTTTGTTCAGCGGCGACAATATTCTCGGCACCGGCACCGCGGTGATCCATCCGCCCGACGGCAACATGAGCGATTACATGAAAACGTTGGAGCGGCTGTTGGGGTTCGAAATGAGTCTGATTCTGCCTGGCCACGGGCCGATGATCGGCAAGCCGGAAGCGAAGATTCGCGAGTACATCAAGCATCGCCTCGAACGCGAGCAGCAAGTTCTCGCCGCCCTGCGCAACGGGCGCAATACCATCGGCGATATCACCGAGTCTATTTACCTCGGTATTTCGGCGGCGCTCAAAAGAGTAGCCGAATTTTCCGTGCAGGCGCATCTGGAAAAACTCGCCCGCGACGGGCGCGTCAAGCATGAGGGCGGGCGTTACTTGCTGTTAAGCGATAGCTGATCGCCAAATCTCTGTCGGCCCGCCGAATCGAAACGCAGCGCGCTGTCATCGGCTTCGATCTCTAGATCCTGCCAGGCGGTTTCGGCGAACGAACTCAAACCTTCGAGGGCGACGCCGCTGATGAAGACTACCACAGAGCCTTTAACTTGGAGCCAGACGCCGCGGTTATCGCGGGTGCGGCCGCTCATGACGCTGGTCGTCGGACCTTTGCGGTCGTCAAAGCGAATGCGCGGCAGCTTTTCCAACACGGCGCGATAACCGGTTTGAAACGCGCCGGCATCCGCCGGCGACTCCCACTCACTAAACCAGACGGTGATTAGATTTTCTCCTTCGGCAAAGGCGAAGAGTTGATCGGCGCGCCAGCGCGCCGCGTTGTCGCTGGCTTGCTTCAACGGATTGGCGTTGGCGAGCAAAGTGCGAATGAGCAATTCGCCCAGAGTCTGTTCAACTGCCGGTCCGTCCTTCATGGCGCGCAACAAGGCGGCGGGAAAAATTTGCCGCGGCGCTTGGCGCTTTATAAAATATTTTTCCGGATGGAGGATTTCCGCCGTCGATAACGGCGGGTCGGCGTAGAGCGCATCGACACCGGGCCAGCCTTTGCTCCTGAGCGCCCAGAGCGTGAACTGACTGCCTTCACGATAAGGGAAGATCAATTGTTGGCGCAGAAAATCCGGTAGATTCTTCGCGCTTTGTTCCAATTCGGCGCTGAACTTTCCGGCGGCGCTGAGATCGTTAGGCGAAAATGTTTGCGCGGTTTTACGATTGCCGCGAGCCAACAGGGTCAGCGCAGTGTCGCCGGTGGCGATGGCGCGAAAGGCGCTGCGGCGATCTTCTAAATAAATTGCCTCGCTCCTGCTCTGCCAGTTGAAACTCTGTTCTTGCAGCGCCGCCATTACCGCGAAGCCAAGCGGCGCTTCGCGCGCCAAGATCGCATCGCTCATGTCGAAGGGCGCGCCCAGTTTCTCTGCCTCGGCGGCGATGGCGATGCGTCCACTGGCGTTGTCGTATGGGGTGAGTTGAGCAAGGCGGCGAAAATCGCTCAACGCTTTGGCGTAGTCGACGTTGTTGGCGAGCAGGCCGATACTTTTGTAGGCGCGCTCGACTTGATTCAATGCAATCGGTTCCTGGGTTGCGATTGGATCGCCTGCGCTCGCTGAGCGGCCGAGGACGATGTCGCGTTTCAACGGTAGACCGCGAAAGCTCGCGATGTCTTGGGCCAGGGCGGCGAACGCGGTGGGCGAAGCTTGGTTAGACTGGCGCGGTTCAGTAGCGATGCAGCTCGTCAGGGCGGCGAGCAAACAGGGTACGATAGTCCAAGTTAATAATGTGCGGGACGATGGCAGAAAAACTTGCCGGCTCGGATCATTCACTCATTTCTCCATGATCACGACTGAATAGCCGGCTTGGCTCACTTGACGCGCCTGCTCTTCGGCGGCGCCGCGGTTGGCAAAGTTGCCGAGATGGACGCGGTAGTAGGTGTTGTCTTTCGACTGCAAGGTGTTGATCGTCACGTTGGCGTAGGATTTGGCGAGACGCTCGCGCAGCTGCTGGGCATTTTCCAACTGTGTGAACGAACCCATCTGCAAGGTGTAGTCGAGTGACGAGCGAATGGTCTCGATGCGCGTCGGGCTACCGAGGACATCGATGCGCACCAGCGCCGTGCCGGGGCCGACCATCTTGATCGATTGCGCCGCCGCGTAGGAGAGATCGATGATGCGATTCTTGGCAAACGGGCCGCGGTCGTTGACCAGCACTTCAGTCGTGCTGCCGTTTTCCAGATTGGTCACCATGACCTTGCTGCCCAGCGGCAGCGTCTGATGCGCCGCGGTGAGTTCGTTTTGATCGTAAATCTCGCCGCTGGCGGTGGCTTTGCCGTGAAAGCCGGGACCATACCAAGAAGCGATACCGGTTTGGCTGACGCGACTGTCCGAAGTGGGCGGCGTTACTTTGGAGCCAGTTATCGAGCAGCCGGCGATTAGCGTCAGGGCGAGAAGGAAGAGTGTTCGGCGCATCATTTTTATCTCGACAAGAGTTTCTAAATTGCGGCTGGGGATTTGCTTCATTGCCGGGAGTATAGCGAAAAGCGCCGCGGGTGAAAAGTATTTTGCCAGTTAATCGTTATGCTGAGCAAATTATTTAAGCCGCGCGGTGCTCGTGGTCTCGACCGGCTTCGTGCTAGTTTACCCAAGCATGGCTTTGTGTTAGCGTACTCGCACCTTGAACAGGAGTGTCTAAAGTATGTCGGGTCATTCGAAGTGGAGCACGATCAAGCATAAGAAGGCCGCCAAGGACGCCAAGCGGGGCAAGGTCTTCACCAAGTTGATCAAGGAAATCACCGTAGCGGCGCGCATGGGCGGCGGCGATATCAACGCCAATCCGAGATTGCGCACGGCGGTGTTGACCGCGCGCGGCAGCAGTATGCCGAGCGACAACATCGAGCGGGCGATCAAAAAAGGCACCGGCGAGTTGGAAGGGGTGACCTACGAAGAAATTCAATACGAAGGCTACGGCCCAGGCGGCGCGGCGATCATCGCCCAGGTTTTGACCGACAATAAGAATCGCACAGTCTCCGAGATCCGCCGGCTGTTCAGCAAGCATGGCGGCAACATGGGTGAGACCGGCTGCGTGTCGTGGATGTTCGAGAAGAAAGGCATAATCGGCATCGACAAGTCGCAGATCGACGAGGATCGCTTGATGAGCATCGTGCTCGACGCCGGCGCCGAGGATGTGCGCGACGAAGATGAGATTTTCGAGGTCGTCACGCAGCCGGAAGACTTCGCCACGGTCAAAGAACGCTTGGATCAGGAAAAGATCGCCGTCACCAGCGCCCATGTGACCTTGGTGCCAAAAAATACCGTCGACATCGATGCCAAGCATGTCGAGCAGATTCTCAAACTCAGTGAAGAGCTGGAAGATCATGACGATGTCCAGAACGTGTCCGCCAATTTCAATATTTCCGACGAGCTGATTGAGAAGGTCAGCTAGCCCAAGTGGCCGACGCGACGAAGCAAGAGCCGCCGCGCATCATTCTCGGCATCGACCCAGGCACGGTCATCACCGGCTGGGGCGTGGTTCAGGTGATCGGCAGTGCTTTGCGCCATGCCGGCCACGGTACGATCAATTCTTCCCAAGCCGAGCCCCAAGCGGTGCGCTTGAGCCGGATTTTTAACGGCTTGACCAAAGTGTTGCGCGAGTACCAGCCAGACGGCGTCAGTCTGGAGAAAGTGTTCTTCGCCCTCAACGTTCAGAGCGCATTAAAATTGGGCCAGGCGCGCGGTGTGGCGTTGCTCGCCGCGGCCGAACAGGGAATCGACGTCCACGAATATGCCGCGGTGGAGATTAAATCGGCGGTGGTCGGTAACGGCCACGCGACCAAGCAGCAGGTGCAAATGATGATCGGTTCGCTGCTGCGCGTGTCGGGGCGAGTCCCGGTGGATGCGGCCGATGCCTTGGCTGCGGCGATCTGTCATCTCAACCGGCAGAACTTCCAAGCCCGCGTGGCCGAGGCGCTGCCGAAGCGGCCGACGCCGATTCGTCCGCGCGGTACGCGCGTGCGTTAGCGTTAACTTAGCGACCGCGTCTTTTGCGCGGTGCAACCTCTTTTACCATCGTGATCGCACAAATCAGCGGCCAGCTGGCGCAAAAACTTCCCGGTGAGATCGTCGTCGATGTCGGCGGCGTCGGCTATCAAGTGTTCATCCCGCTAAACGTCTTTTACCGGCTGCCGGAGATCGGCGCCGACATCAAATTGCAGATCCACACCCATGTGCGCGAGGATTCCTTGCAGCTGTTCGGCTTTCACGATGTCGGCGAGAAGCAAGTTTTTTTGCTGCTCACCAGCGTCTCGGGCATCGGCCCCAAGCTGGCGCTGAATATTCTTTCCGGCATTCCCGCCGATGATTTGGCGCGGGCGCTCAAGGACGGCGATCAAGTGCGCTTGGTGGCGATCCCCGGCGTCGGCAAAAAACTCGCCGAGCGGATGATCGTCGAGCTCAAGGACAAATTCGCCTCCCTAGCGCCGTTTACGCTCGACGTGCCGAAGTCGGCGGTCGCCTCGCAGCTGCTGCTCGACGCGGTTTCCGCCCTGGTCAATCTGGGCTATAAAAAACCTGACGCGGAAAAATATGTCGGCGATGCGCTCAAGAGCGGCCACCACACGTTGGAAAGCGTCTTGAAAGAGACCTTGCGCCGGCTGAGCTTTTAACTATTGTAGTTCTATTCATGCAAGACGGTGAGCGCACTGACGAAGATTTGGGTTTTGAGCTGAGCCTTAGGCCGCGCGGCTTCGACGAATACGTCGGCCAAGAGCAGGTCAAGGAGAATCTCAAAGTCGCCATCGCCGCGGCCAAGGGGCGACACGATGTGCTCGACCATCTGCTCTTTCACGGCCCGCCGGGGTTGGGCAAAACTTCGCTGGCTTATATCATCGCCAGAGAAATGGGCGTGAATATCAAAGCGACCTCCGGTCCGGTGGTCGAACGGGCCGGCGATCTGGCGGCGCTGCTGACCAATCTCGAGGATGGCGACATTCTTTTCATCGACGAGATTCATCGCCTCAATCACGTTGTCGAAGAAGTCCTCTATCCGGCGATGGAGGACTATCAGATCGATCTGATGATCGGCCAGGGGCCGGCGGCGCGTTCGATCAAGCTCGATTTGAAACGCTTCACTCTGATCGGCGCGACCACGCGCTCGGGGCTTTTGACCTCGCCGCTGCGCGATCGCTTCGGCCATATTCATCGCTTGGATTTCTACGATGCCACCGCTCTGACGCGGATTCTCAAACGCTCGGCGGCGATTCTCAGCGTCGCCGAAGAGGGCGACGGCATCGCCGAAATCGCCGCGCGCTCGCGCGGCACGCCGCGCATCGCCAATCGCTTGCTGCGCCGGGTGCGCGACTACGCCCAGGTCAAAGGCCGCGGCATCATCACAAAGAACATCACCGACGAGGCGCTGCGCATGTTGGCGGTCGACCATCTCGGTTTGGATAAGATGGATACCATGCTGCTCTTGACGCTGATCGACAAGTTCGCCGGCGGCCCGGTAGGAGTTGAGACCTTGGCCGCCGCCATCGGCGAAGAGCGCGATACGATCGAAGATGTTTACGAGCCGTTTTTGATTCAGGCCGGCTTCATCCAGCGCACGCCGCGTGGGCGCATGGCGACGGTGTTGGCCTACGAACACTTCGGCCGCCAGCAGGGCGCCGCGCCGGCGCCGAAAAAACAACCGACGCTGTTTTGATGATCGTGGGAGTGGGCGATGGCAGGATTGGGCAGATTGCTAATTTATCTGGGCTTGGCTGTGGCCGGCGTCGGGTTGTTATTATCGTTCGCGTCAAGGCTGCCGTGGCTGCGCTGGCTCGGCCATTTGCCCGGCGATATCGCCATCGAGCGCGAGAATTTTTCTTTTTACTTTCCCTTGGTCAGTTGTATGCTTGTCAGCGCGATCATTTCGCTGATCGTTTATTGGGTCAAAAGGTAGTCCCACTGTTGAGCTAGGCCGAGCCGATGGAAGCTGCAAGTCCGGTAAATAACGTGGAGCAATCCCGCAAATTCGAAGAAACCAAGCGCCGTAGGCGCGAGGCCGTCGTCATTTTCGTGACCACCGTCATCTTGGTGGCGCTGATTTATTTCGAAGTGCAGTTGCCCGAGGTCGTGCCGGAATATACCCTGGGCAGCAATATCGTTTTCTTTCTGGTGATCAACGTCACGATCATCCTGCTTGGCTTGCTGGTGTTCTTAGTCGTACGCAATGTCGTCAAGCTGGTCTTCGAGCGTAGACGGGGCATCCTCGGTTCGAGATTGCAGAGCCGTCTGGTCATCGCGTTCGTCGGCTTGTCCTTGGTACCCTGCGTGCTGCTATTCGTCATCGCCGGCGGTCTGCTGACCCGGTCCTTCGACCGTTGGTTCGACATCAAAGTCGAGAGCGCGCTTCAAGGTTCGTTGGAAATCAGCCAGACCTACTATCAAAATTCCGCCAACAACGCGATTTTTTACTCGCGCCAGTTGAGCCGGGCGATTAGCCGCGAACGATTGTTCACCGCCGATAACGCCGCGCAGCTGAAAGAATTCATCGAACGTAAGCAGAAAGAATATAATCTTGGCACGGTGACGCTTTATTCCCCCGACGGCCGATCCTTTGCGGTGGCGTTCAACGAGCGGGTGCCCACTGGCGTCACGGTGAAACCGGCGGGGGATTTACTGACCCGGGCGCTGCGCGGTCTCGATGGCGCCAGCACGCAGGTGTTCGGCGACGCCGATGTGATTCGCGGCGCGGCGCCGATCTATGGCGACGAGAAACGGATTATCGGCGCGGTGGTGGTCGACTACTTCGTGCCCAAGAGCGTCAGCAAGCGGGCGTCGCAAATCTCGCAATCCTATGAGAATTATAAATACCTGAGCTTCCTCAAGACCCCGGTGAAAAACAGCTATATCCTAACGCTGTTTTTGATGACGTTGGTGTTGGTGCTGGTGGCGACTTGGTGCGGCATTTATCTGTCGCGCGGGATCATCGTGCCGATTCAAAAACTCGCCGAGGGCACCCATGAGGTGGCCCAGGGCAATTGGGATTATCAGATCGAGTCGGGCGGCGACGACGAGCTCGGCGTGCTGATGAACTCGTTCAATCATATGACCGGCGATCTGAAGCAGATCAAGCTCGAACTGGAACGGCGCGGAAAAGCGGTGGAAATGTTGCTCGCCAACATCGCCGCCGGGGTTGTGTCGGTGGATACGGCGGGCAAGATCACCACCTGGAATAAAGCCGCGGAAAAGGTTTTGGGTGTCGCGGCGCTAGACGCCATGGGCAAACATTATCAAGAAGTCTTCCGCGCCGAAGGTCTGGGGACGATACGCGAGATCGTCGAAACCATCGAGAACGTTTCCGGGCCGCGCAGCATCGAGCGCGAGATCAAGATTCCGTCGGCCCAACAGGTGCTCACGGCGGTGGTCAGCGCCGCGACGCTGCGCGACGACGCCGAGCTGACCCTCGGCATCATGATTTTCCTAGAGGACATTACCGAAATTAAAAAAGTCCAGCGCATGGAAGCCTGGCGCGAAGTGGCCCAGCGCATCGCCCATGAGATCAAAAACCCGCTGACGCCGATCCAGCTTTCCGCCGAACGCCTGCGCAAGCGCTACTCCGAACTGCTCAAAGAGGACGGCGCGATTCTCGACAAGTGCACCACCACGATCATTCAACAGGTCGACGAGCTGAAAAATCTGGTCAACGAATTTTCCCAGTTCGCGCGCTTGCCATCGGCGCAGCTGTTGTCCAACGATCTCAACGAGGTTGTCAACGAAGCGTTGTTTCTGTTCAAGGAAGGGCACAACGGCATCGACTTTGAGTTTCGCGGCGGGGTGATTCCGCCGGTGGAAATCGACCGCGAGCAGATCAAGCGCGTACTGATCAATTTGCTCGACAACGCGGTGGCGGCGGTGCAGGGCGGCGGCGCGATCAAGCTGGCGACGGTGTATGATCCACGGCGTGCCGTGGTGACCCTGGATGTCGCCGACGACGGTTGCGGCTTGGCGCCGGACAGCCGCGCGAAAATTTTCGAGCCTTACTTTTCGACTAAGCACAACGGCACGGGACTTGGGCTCACCATCGTCAGCCAAATCATCGAGGACCATCGCGGCTACATTCGCGCCCTGCCGAATCAGCCGCGCGGCACGCGTTTTACCATCGAGTTGCCGGCGGCCAACGGCGCCGGGCCGCTCGATTCGGCGAAAAAAGTGTTACACTCATAAGCGGAGTCAGGAGGGCGGGTGCAAGAAATTCTGCTGCAAAAGACCATTTTGGTCGTCGACGACGAGGACGGCGTGCGCGAATCGGTGTGCGAAGTCTTGAGCGACGAAGGTTATCGCGTCGTCGATACCGCCGACGGCACGCGGGTGATGGAAATGATTCGCAAAGAAAAGCCCGAGTTGGTTTTGCTCGACATTTGGATGCCGCAGGTGGACGGCATCGGACTCCTCAAGGAAATCAAAAGCCAGGAGCCCGATATCAACGTCGTGATGGTTTCCGGCCACGGCAACATTCATACCGCGGTGACGGCGACCAAATATGGCGCCTTCGATTTCATCGAGAAGCCGGTTTCGTTGGACGGCCTGCTGGCCACGGTGCAGCGCGCGCTGGGCGAGTTGCCCGGCGCCCGCGAGCAAAAAAAGCTCCGCGTGCACAAAGCCAAGAGCGTGAAGGCGGCGAAGAATAGTTCGCCGACGGTGAAGCAGCGGACTTTGAAAAAGAGCGTCGTACTCTCGGGCCAGGGACTCCATTCGGGGGTCAAGAGCGGTTTGATCTTGCATCCCTTGCCGCCCAACAGCGGTATTCAATTCACCGGCATCTCCGCCGAGGTTCGGGTGCCGGCGCATTTGGATTATGTCGGCTCCACCGGTTACGCCACTTCGCTGCGCTCGAAAGGTTTCGCCGTCGGCACGGTGGAGCATTTGCTGGCGGCGTTGCACAGCTACGGCATCACCAACCTATTGATCAAAGTGCAGGGCGAAGTGCCGATCATGGACGGCTCGGCGTTGGACTTCGCCCAGTCCATCGAAGAAGCGGGCATCGATGAGGAAGACGCCGAGTTGGCACCCATCGTCATCGAGCGGCGCTATCAGGTTGACGCCGAGGGCGGCGAATCGATCGCCATCGAGCCCGCCGAAGCTTTGTCGGTGCGCTACCTCATGCGTTATCCGGCGCCGGTGGGGGAGCAGGAATACACCTATCACCATCGCGATGCGGCGTCGTTCAAAAATGAAATCGCGCCGGCGCGCACTTTCGCTTTTCTCCGCGACATCGCCAAGCTGCAAACCATGGGCTTGGCTAATGGCGGGCGGTTGAGCAATTTTATCCTCATCGACGACGAAAAAATCGTCAACACGGAACTGCGTTTTCCCGAGGAATTCGCGCGCCATAAAATATTGGACATCCTCGGCGATTTCTATTTGCTCGGCCGGCCGATTCGCGGCGCGATCACCGCGCGCATGACCGGCCACTCGGACAACATCGCGTTGCTGCGGCAAATCCGCGAAGCGATGAAACTCTAACCCGCTAGACGAAAGACCGCACGATGGACTCCAGCGCCCAGTATCAAAAACTTTTTACCATCAACGAAGCCAACGAACTGCTGCCGATCGTGCGGCCGTTGGTGGAGCGGATCTTGGATAACATTCGGCGCTTGAAACGCGCCAGCGAAACTGTGATTCGCACCCAGCAGCTCGATCCCGAAGCGCCGGACCTGATGAAACATCTGCATGCCGACGATGAGATCGCCCGGCTTGTCGGCGAAGTGCAGCAGTGGGTTGACACCATCAACGGTCATGGTTGCCAGTGTAAAGGCGTGGAGCAAGGATTGATCGACTTTCCCTGCGTCTACGGCGCCGAGGTGGTGTTTTTATGCTGGCAGCTGGGCGAACCGAGCGTGAGTTTTTGGCATCGCATCGAGGACGGCTTCGCGGGCCGCAAACCGCTACTCGACGGCGAGGAGGCCGAGCCCGACAGCGGCACGTCGATTCATTAGGTCAGCCGGAGGTTTCTCGTTTTCCGATCATCCCCCTTTGAAAAAGGGGGACCGAGGGGGATTTGAATTCTGCGCGGGTAAAAAACTACTGAAGAAAATCCCCCCTTCCCCCCTTTTTCAAAGGGGGGATCGTTCAATAGTAAATCTATGAAAGCGAAGCCGGCGGATGACGCCGCGGTGTTGTCCGCGCGAATTAAAACCGCGGCCCAACAGCTGGGTTTTGAATTGGTCGGCATCTCGGCGGTCAAAGCGCCGCTCCATGAGCAGTCTTTTGCGCAGTGGCTGCGCGACGGCTTCGCCGGCGAATTGGGCTACATGGCGCGCACTGAAACGTTGCGCCGCGATCCTCATGAGTTAGTTCCCTGGGCCGAGTCGGTAATTTCGGTGGGGCTCAATTATTTTACGCCGCCGGCGCGGCCCGAGTCGGTGGCCGGAACCGCCGGATGGATTTCCCGCTACGCTTGGGGCGACGACTATCACGAGCTCATGCAGGGCAAATTGCAGGCGCTGCTGCAAAGCATCGAGCAGCATGCGGGAACGCCGGTGCAGGGACGCGCCTTCGTCGACTCGGGGCCGGTGCTCGAGCGCGATCATGCTGGGGTCGCCGGTCTCGGCTGGATCGGCAAAAATACCCAACTGATTTCGCCCAAGAAGGGCTCGTGGTTTTTTCTCGGTGAGCTGTTCGTCGATCTGCCGTTAGTCTATGACCGGCCGATCCGCGACCGCTGCGGCAAGTGCGATCTCTGTCTCAAAGCCTGTCCGACCCAAGCTTTCGTCGGCCCCTACATTCTCGACGCTCGCCGCTGCATATCTTATCTCACCATCGAGCTCAAAGGTTTCATGCCGCGCCACCTACGGCCGCTGGTCGGCAATCATATTTTTGGCTGCGACATTTGTCAGGATGTTTGCCCGTACAATGTGAAAGCCGAGGCCAGCGCCGAGAGCGCCTTCGGCCCGCGGCCGGGTCTGCATGCGCCGCAGTTGACGCCGTTGCTATCGCTCAGCGCCGCCGAGTTTCGCGAAAAATTTCGCGGCAGCCCGATCTTGCGCGCCAAGCGGCGCGGTTTTTTGCGCAACGTCGCCGTCGCGCTCGGCAATCTCAAGAATCGCGCCGCCGTACCGGCGTTGATCGATGCCTTGAACGACGAAGAACCGTTGGTGCGCGGCCACGTTGCTTGGGCTTTGGGTGAGATCGGCGGCGATTCGGCGCTCGCTGCTTTGTCTCGCCGCCGGCAAATCGAATTGGATGAAACGGTGCTGAGTGAAATTGACGAAGCGGTGAAATCGCTGAGTCCGTTGAGTGCGATGGCGCCGGTCGAGTCCTGACTGGGTTTCCTTGATCTTCCCAGTTCTGGATGTTAATTCTCGCGGTGCATTTAAATAATATTTATTGAGGAAAATCTTTCCATGTCAGATTTCGTACTGTTCGAACAAAAGGGCCATGTCGCGATTGTCACGATCAACCGGCCCGACCGCATGAATGCTCTGGGCCATGAGGTGCGAACCGGTTTGGTCGACGCGTTTCTAAAAGTTCGCCATGAGCCGTCGATCAAAGTCGCGGTGATTACCGGCGCCGGCGATAAGGCGTTTTCCGCGGGCGCCGATTTGAAAGAGCACAACGAAATTTTTCAAAAGAAATCTTATCGCGTCGGGCCCGACTATGGCGCGCTCGACGAGCCGCCGCACTCGAGTCAACTTGCCATCGAAACCTACAAGCCGACCATCGCGGCGGTGAACGGCTACGCGCTGGCCGGCGGCTGTGAATTAACTTTGGCGTGCGATATTCGTATCGCATCGGAAAATGCCCGCTTCGGTTTGCCGGAAGCGAAGCGCGGCCGCGGCGCCAATTTCGCCACGGTGATGTTGCAGTATTTGATTCCGCGCGGCATCGCCATGGAAATGCTTTTCACCGGCGAGCAGATTTCCGCGCAGGACGCGTTGCGTTTTGGTCTGGTCAACCGGGTGGTGCCGTTGGCGGAATTATTACCGACCGCAGTGGCGTTGGCGGATAAGATCGCCGAAAACGCGCCGGTGTCGTTGCGCCGCATTAAAGAACTGTCGGTGAAGTCGATCGGCTCGCCGTTGCTGTTCGCATTGAAAATGGCGCCGGGGCCGAGCCCCTATGAAAGCCAAGACGCGCGCGAAGGCGCCAAGGCTTTCGCTGAAAAGCGCTCTGCGAAATATAAGGGCGACTGAAACTAAGGGTACTACGAGGCGCGCAAAGGTAGGGGGCGAAAAATTTTGCGCCCCTACGAGGAGAGACTATGAGCAACTATCCCAAAGTGGTTTTGACCGAAGAAGGCATGCGCGACGGTTTGCAAATTGAGCGCGCCGATATTCCTGTGGCGGGGAAGATTCGTTTGCTCGATATGTTGTCCGAGACTGGGCTTAAAGACATTGCCGTCGGTTCTTTTGTCAGCCCGCGCTGGGTGCCGCAGATGGCGTGCATCGACGAACTGGTCAAAGGCTTTCATCCCAAGCCCGGCGTCAGCTACACGGCGACGGCGTTGAACGACATGGGCCGGGAGCGCTTGCGCCAATATATTCCGCCGTTGAACGATCTCAAATATCAGGCGCAGACCGCGGTGTATCTGTGCGACGTGTTCGCTCAGCGTAATATCAACCGCACCATCGCCCAGCAAATGGCGCGCTGGCCCAAGGTGATCGACGAAGCCAAAGCGAAAAGCGCAAAGGAAGCCGGCATCAGCGTCAGTGCGGCGTGGGGCTCCAACTGGACCGGCCAAGTGTCGCAGGAAGACCGCATGAAGATGCTCGATCGCCAATATCAACTTTGGGACGCAGCGGGGATTCCCGTCACCAAGATCGGCATCTCAGATCCGATGGGCTGGAACATGCCGGATCAAGTGGAGCGCCAGCTCGAAGCGATTAAAAAACGCTGGCCGGCGATCAAGAGCTTTAACTTACATTTGCACAACACCCGCGGCATGGCGCTGACTTCCTCCTACGTAGCGATGCGCAACTTGGATGCCAGCGACACCATGCGCTTGCAGCCGGCCATCGGCGGCATGGGCGGTTGTCCGTTTTGCGGGAACGGCCAGTCGGCGGGTTTGGCGCCGACGGAAGATTTGATTCACATGATGGACGGCATGGGCATCGACACCGGCGTCGATCTCGACAAGTTGATCGAGGCGGTGTGGGTCGCCGAAGAGTTGGTCGGTCATCCGCTGTGGGGTCATGTGTCGAAGGGGGGACCGCGGCCGAGCGGCAAAAAACTTTACTCGATGGACATGCCGTTCGTCGAAACCCTCGATCATGCGCGCCACTTCATCAAAGGCGCCGCGGCGTACAAGGACGCGCCGTCGCCGTGGAAAGAAACGATCAAAAGCCCGCAGCGTCCGGAGACGATGAACGGCGATGCAGCGAAATCGACTTCAGAGCAGAGCGGGCGCTGGCTGCCGTTGTAGGATCACATTCGACAGAAATGTTTGAGGCGTTTTCTTCCTCATCGCGGAGGACGGGCGGTTTGCGATGTAGGGGCGAAATTTTTTTCGCCCTACAATAATCCGTCGTGGCACATCCAGGTAGTCATTGCGACGCTAATAATTCACCGGAGGAAGTTTTCGTGTCCGATCCTAGAGTTGGTTTACTATTTGATCCTAAATCCGTTGCCATCATCGGCGCCTCGGCGGATCTTGCCAAGGCGTCGGGGCTGCCGCTGCGCAATATTATTAACTCGAAATTCGCCGGCAAGATTTATCCTGTCAATCCGCGCGCGACGGAAATTAGCGGGCTTACCTGTTATCCAACCGTGACGGATTTGCCTGAAGCGCCCGATGTCGTGATCCTGATGGTCGATGCGAAACTGACGGCGCAAATCTTAGAAGAGTGCGGCAGGAAGGGCGTGAAAACCGCGATCATCGGTTCCGCCGGTTTCAGCGAGGACGGGCCGGAAGGGCAAGCGCGCCAAGACGAAGTCAGCGCCATTGCCAAACGCTACGACATTCGCGTCTGCGGCCCCAACTGTCACGGCACCTTCAATGTTTATAAAAATATTCCCTGCGGCTACGATCACGCCTTCGCTCTACCGATCAAGCCGGGACCGGTGGCGATCGCGTCGCACAGCGGCGCACTCTTGGGCGTCATCGGCCATCGCGCCGTGCAGGCCAATCAGGGATTTAGTTATATGGTCAGCAACGGCAACGAGATGGATGTCGATCTGTGCGACTTCACCGAGTTTTTTCTTGAAGACGACAACACCCAAGTGGTCGCTGTGCTGATGGAAGGTTTGAAGAACGGGCCGCGCTTTCTCCAACTCGCCGAGCGCGCGCACGAGCTTGGCAAAAAGATTGTCGTGCTCAAAGTCGGCAAGTCCGAGCGCGGCGCGTTGACGACCCTGGCGCATACCGCGCGCATGGCCGGCGCCGGCGAAGTTTACGAAGCGGCGTTTCGCCAGCACGGTATTATTTCAACGGATACCGTCGAAACCTTTCTAGGTAGCGCGCAGTTGGCGGCGCACCAACCGGTGCCGCGCGGCGGACGCCTCGTCGTCATGACATCCAGCGGCGCGGGCGCCAGTTTGATGGCCGACAAGGCGAGTGAATATGGCATCGAGCTTGCCGATATTTCCGAACAAGCTCAGTCGCGCATCCCGCAACGGCGCACGGCGATCTTGACCAATCCTTTCGACACCGCCGGCACTTCGCGGGCGCCGGGATTTCTTCAGGCGGCATGTGAAGCATTAGCCGAAGATCAAGCCAACGACTGCATGCTCATGTACATGGGGCCGCTGGCGGTGCGCCACGAATATGGCCGGCAGTTTGCCGCCGCCGCGGAGAAATTCAGCAAGACGGCGGCGGCGATCATCAATCTGTCCGAAACCGACATGCGCGATATTTTTCAAGAGAAGCATATCCCAGTCTACGATGCGGCGACGGATGCCTGTTTCAGAATGCTGCGCGGTTACATCGATTACGGCCAGTTCCTTGAACGGCGCAAAGCTGCGCCACGCCGCAGTTCGAATTCACAACCAGTGCGCGCCGGTGTCGAGGCAATTCTCAATGCGCAACGCGGAACGAAAATGCTGCCCGCTGCGCCAACGGTTGAGTTGTTGAACGCCTATGGATTTTCTTGCGCGAGCGCCGTTCTCGTTTCATCGATCGCTGAAGCGAAAGCGGCCGCGGCGAAACTTGGCTATCCGGTCATTCTCAAGGGTTTAGCGCCGAATGTGGCGCATCGCAGCGATGCGGGATTGGTCAGTGGAAAAGTCTCCGACGATGGCGGGCTTGAAAAAGCGTTTGCCGCAATCGCCGCTAAGTTAGCGGCGCCGCTGTCGGTCAGCGTCGAGAAGTTTATCGATCATGACCTCGAAGTGATTCTTGGCGTGAAGTATGACGCGACCTTCGGCCCGGTGATCCTCTGCGGTCTGGGCGGGATTTTTACCGAGGTCTTAAAAGATTTTGCGCTTCGGCTCGCGCCGCTGACTCAAGCCGACGCCGAAGAAATGCTGGCGGCGCTCAAAGCTTATCCGGTCTTGCAAAAATCGCCGCACAATGTCGAGGCGCTTATCCTTGCACTGCTCCGGCTGTCCGATCTCGCCGTGGAACTCAATGGCAGGATTCAGGCGGTGGATATCAATCCCATCGGCTTAAGCGGCGCATCGGCGCCGGCCTTGGTGCTCGACGCCAAGATTCATTGGTAAATTTAGCGGAAGCGGATGTCATGAAATCGTCGACGAGTTTTCTTGCAAGATTTTGTTTGGCCCTTGCGTTGGTTCCGCCCGCGCTTGTTGCGGCCCAGAGCGAGCACGACTTCAAAGGCAAAACCATTCGCATCGTCATCGGCACCAGCACCGGCGGTGGTGTCGATCTCTATGCGCGCTTGGTGGCGCAGTTTCTCGGTAAGCATTTGCCGGGCGAGCCGTTTATCATGGCGCAAAACATGCCCGGCGCGAGTTCCGTGGTTGCCGCCAATTACGTCTACAGCGTAGCCAAGCCCGACGGCTTGACCTTGGGCGCATTGCAGGGCGGCGCCTTTTTCGATCAGGTTCTCGGTCACAGCGCGGTGAAGTTCGATTGGTCCAAGTTCACTTGGATCGGCTCATCGGAGCGGCTGGAAGCGCAGCTCTACATGCGCGCCGATAGCCCGTACAAAACTCTCGACGACATTCGCCGCGCCAGCGAGCCGCCGCGCTGCGGCGGCGCCGGCACCGGCGCGACCGGCTACTTCGTGCCGAAGGTGCTGGAAGAAACCCTCGGACTGAAATTCAAAACCGTCACCGGTTATCAGAGCGGCGGCGAGATCGATGTCGCCGTCGAGCGCGGCGAACTGCATTGCCGCGCCTTTGACATCGGCAGCTTCGTCGGCCGCGATCCGACCCGCACTTGGTTCAAAAATGGTTATGTGAAGAGTTTGATTCAGACCGGCAGGAAACGCGACGTTCGCTTGGGCGACGTGCCGACGCTCTACGAATTGATGGACAAGCAGAAAACTTCCGATGCGCTGCGCCGCATGGCGACTGTGGTGCTCTCCTCCGGCGGTTTCGGCCGCCCGATGGTGGCGCCGCCAGGAATGCCGGCCGAGATCGCACGGATTATTCGCGACGGCTACGCGAAGATGTTGAAAGATGCGGAATTCATCGCCGAAGTAAAAAAGCGCCGCTACGATCTCGAACCGATCGGTTGGGAAGAGATGCAGAACTTGGCTAAAGAAGTGGTGAGTCAGCCTATCGACGTGGTGGAACGGGTGAAAAAGATTTTAGAAAATTAGCGCGCCGGCGCATTGTTTCCGTTTTACGCCGGTGTGAGTTCCTCCGTGTTTGACTACTAAAACTGTTTTCAGTATTCAAACACTATGCTGCCTGTGCTGACGGATCGCCAAAAAGCGATCTACAGTTTTCTCCTAAAAAATATTCGCGACAACGGTTTTGCACCGTCGATTTCGGAAATCGGTAAGCAATTCAAAATCGCCTCTACCAACGGCGTTTCCGATCATTTAAAAGCTTTAGAGAAAAAAGGATATATCCGCCGGGTCGGCACCCGGGCCATCGAAGTGCTCAGCGTCTTGGGGAAGACCGTTCTAGGCACGACGCGCGAAGTGCCGTTACTTGGGCGGGTGGCGGCCGGCAAGCCGCTCTTGAGCGAGGAAAATATCGAAGGGCTGCTGTCGATTCCCAGCGACATGGGCAGCGGCAAACTTTTTGCCTTGCAGGTCAAAGGCGACAGCATGACCGGCGCCGGCATCCTCGACGGCGACCGGGTGATCATCAAGCAGCAGGGCGGCGCGGAGAACGGCGAGATTGTCTGCGCGATCATCGACGGCGAAGCGACCCTCAAACGATTCTACAAAGAAGACGGCGTCGTGACGCTCAAGGCGGAAAATGAAAAATACCCGCCGATCACGGTTTCCCAAGGCGAGTTCCGCATCGCCGGAAAAATTGTCGGCCTGCTGAGGAAGTTTTAGCAGCGATTTTGGTATTACAACTGACGAATAATTTTCAGCGAGTCCGACTGTGAGATCAGAATTATGAAATCGGAAATTCCGAGCGAAGCGAGGATCGACGCGTTCACCGCCGAAGTGATTCGCAGCGCGCTGATCGCGATCACCGGCGAGATGAAGACCAATCTGATGCGCACGGCGTATCACACGATCATCTACGAGGCGGAGGATTTTACCGTCGGGTTGTTCGACGCCGACGGCAACACGATTTCTATCGGCCTCGGTCTGCCGATGTTCATCCGCGGTTTGTCCGACGCGATCAGAGCCAAGATCGCCCATTGGGGCAAGGACAATATTCATCCCGGCGATATTCTCCTCACCAACGACAGCTACATCATGGGCAGCCATTTGAATCACATGATTTATACGCTGCCGATTTTCAACGACGGTGAGCTGGTGGCGTTCTCATCGTCGATGGCCCATTGGCAGGATATCGGCGGGCAGTTGGGCGGCATTACGCGGGATATTTTCTCCGAAGGTTTGCAGCTGCCGTTCGTCAAACACTTTCGCGCCGGCGTCGAGAACAGCGAGATCACCGACATCATCAAAGCCAACGTGCGGGTGCCGTCGCGGGCGATGGGCGACCTGCGGGCGCAGCTGGCGGCGATCCGCACCGGCGAACGGCGGGTCATGCATCTTCTCAAACGCTACGGCAATCGGGCGTTCAAAGAGAGCATTCAAATAGTTTTCGAGCAGAGTGAAAAGCTGGCGCGGGCGGCGGTGGAGAAAATTCCCGACGGCGTTTATCAGGCCGAGTCGTTTATGGACGACGACGGCGTCAACATCGGCAAGCATATTCCGATCAAAGTGCGCATCGAAGTGCGCGGCGATCAGATGACCATCGACCTCTCCGGGGTCGCGCCGCAGGTGGCGGGCTTTTACAATTCCGGGCCGACCGCGGGCCGCTCGGCGGCGGAATTGGTTTTCAAATGCATCACCACGCCGCTGCTGTTGCCGATCAACGAAGGTTCGTTTCGACCGTTGAAAATTATTTTACCGCCGGGCCGGGTGGTGAGCGCGATGAAGCCGGCGCCGGTGCGGGTCTGGCACACGGTGCCGATGACGGTGTGCGACACGCTGTTCAAAGCGCTCGCCGACGCTTGTCCGGAGCGGACGATTGCCGGGCATTACGCCGATCTGTGCATCGTCAATCCCCATGGCTTCGATATTGAAACAGGAAAATTCTTTTTTGCGCATATCGGCCATCCCGGCGGCGGCTGGGGCGCCAAGTCGGATCAGGACGGCATGAGCGCGACGGTGGCGCTCAACGACGGCGACACCCACAACTCGCCCATCGAAGCGACCGAAGCGAAGAGTCCCATCGTCATCGAGCAGCGCGCGCTGCGCCAAGACTCCGGCGGCGCCGGCAAGTTTCGCGGCGGTCTGGGCGTGGCGCAGCAAACCCACGTGCGCAAAACCGCGACGATCTATTCGCGCATGGAGCGGACGATTTGCGCGCCCTGGGGTTTGCACGACGGCAAAGCGGCACTGGCCAATCGCGTGTCGATCATCCGGCGCGACGGTACGAAAAAGAGTTTCGCCACCGGTAAATTCAATCCGACGGAGCTCGCCGAAGGCGACGGCTTTTTGGTCGAGACCGCGGGCGGCGGCGGCTTTTGGAGTGCCTTGGAGCGGGAACCCGAGAAAGTGCTGAGCGATGTGCGCTCAGGTTACGTCTCCTTGGACGCGGCGCGCAGTGAATACGGCGTGGCGATCACCCAGCGCGGACGCAGGTTTGAACTCGATGTTGAAACGACCGCGGTGTTGCGGCGCAGTTTGGATCGATGAAGGGCCTCGGATTCGGAGTGTCTCTCGCAAAGGCGCAAAGACGCAAAGTTCGGAAAGATGTTTTGTAGGGGCGCGATTCATCGCGCCCTCTGACTTAACCTTTGCGCCTTAGCGCCTTTGCGAGAAAAAATCTCTTTCCGAACCGACCTTGGAAAAAAGTGAATTATGGAACAGCTCACAGCAAACGTTTTCGTGGAAACGCAGCAGAAGGGCGCCAATCATGGGTTGGTGACGACTTCGGACGGGCTGGTTCTCATCGACACGCCGCACAGGCCGAGCGACGCAGTGCGTTTGCGCGCTGAAATTGAGCGGCGCGGCAAGCTGCGTTACATCATCAATACCGAGCCGCACAGCGACCACTGGACCGGCAATGCGTTTTTCGACGTGCCGGTGATCGCCCACCATGGCGTGCGCGCGCGCATCCTTGAAACTGACACAGCGACTCATCTCGCGCGGGTCGCTTCTTTTGGACCTGAAGAGCCGAAGCTCTTGGAGAACTATCGCGCCAACGCGCCGGTGATTACCTTCGAAAGCGAGATGAAACTTCACGTCGGCAATCACACCTTCCGCATGATCCACATGCCCGGCCACACGCCCTATCAAGCGGCGGTGATCGTCGAAGAGGAAGGCGTGACGTTCACCAGCGATAATATTTTCTGTAAAGTGCAGACCTGGATACAGGAAGGCCAGCCAGATGACTGGCTGAAATCGCTCGAATCGTTGCGTGCGCTGGGCGAAGATACTTTCGTTCCCGGCCACGGGCCGGTGTGTGATAAAAGTTATTTAAATGAGCAAGGCGGGTTCATTCAAGAATGGCTCGACTACGTGCGCGGCGCCATCGGGCGCGGCATGAGCAAAGAAGAATGCGTGACGAATCTCACGTCGTTGACCGACAGATATCCGATGGATGTCGAGCAAGACGGCATGGCGCCGCGGGTGATGCAGCTGAATGTTGCTAATCTGTACGACTATTTGACGGCGGCGGGAATCCACGCTCGTAGGTGATAGAGATCAGAAGTTAGAAGTCAGAGTTCAGACGGCAGAAGTCAGCAAAGAATGGGAGGGTCGCCATGAAGTTAAGAAGTCTTATCGCGGTGTTCGTAAGTCTTGTGTTCACAACAGCTTCATTCGCCGCCGCGCAACAGCCGGCAAAAATCCCGCGCATCGGTTACGTGTCGGGAACCGGTGACGCGATTAATCAGGGTCCCTACGTCGAGGCATTGCGCCGAGGTCTGCGCGAGCTCGGTCACGTCGAGGGGAAAAACTTCATAATCGAGTATCGCGGCGCCGAGGGGAAACTAGATCGTGTCCCAAGTCTCGTAACCGAGCTTCTGCAACTCAAGGTGGATATCCTTGTCGCGTCGATTCCCCAAGCAATCTTCGCGGCAAAGAAGGCAACCCAAGCGATTCCGATTGTTATGGTAACCGGTCTGGATCCTGTCGCGACTGGACTTGTCGATAGCTTGGCGCACCCCGGAGGAAATATCACTGGACTCGCCACACTGAGTCTGGAGTTAAGCGAGAAGCGACTGGCGTTGCTTAAGGAGGTCGTGCCGCGGGTATCGCGCGTTGGAGTTCTGCGGAATCCAACCGAGCAAGCTGGAATTATTGCTTTCAAAGAGTATGAAACCGCGGCGCGCATTCACAAAGTCTAACTACGATCCCTTGACGTTCAAGGGCCAAACCCTGACTTAGAGGCGGCTTTTCAAAGCGCGGCCAAAGCACGCGTGGGCGCGCTCATCACCGTCACGACCGCGCCTCTGCTGCTGCAGTCGGAGCGAATCGCCCAACTGGCCATTAAGCACCGCTTGCCTTCGATGTTCCAAGGCGCAACTTGGGTAGATGCGGGCGACCTGATGTCTTACTCAAGCAATGATCTTGACGCTTTTCGCCGCGCCGCCACGTACATTCACAAAATTCTCAAAGGCACGAAGCCCGCTGATATACCCGTTGAGCAGCCGATGAAGTTCGAGTTCGTGATCAACTTGAAGACGGCGAAGCTGATCGGGCTGAACATCGCGCAGTCGGTGCTGTTCCGGGCGGACCGGGTGAATCAGTGAAGAAGGCATGAGGCATGAGGCGAAAGTAATGAGAAATCAGATGAAACGATTTATTTTAGTATTAGCCCTGAGTTATTTGTTCTCATCGCTTAACGGTTTGACGCTGGTCGGCGCCGCGGAAAAAGTTCCGCGCATCGGTATTCTTTTCATGGGCGGCAAAGATCAGCCGCATCTGGAATCGTTCAAGCAAGGTCTGCGCGCGCTTGGTTACACGGAGGGGAAAAACATTATCATCGAGTACCGCTACGCCGAAGGCAACCAGGACCGGCTCGGCGATCTTGCCGCCGAGTTGGTGCGCGACAAAGTCGATGTCATCGTTACCACCTCTGGGATCAGCGCCAACGCGGCTCGACGGGTAACCCAAACGCTACCGATCGTCATGACCACCGGCGATCCACTTGAGTCGGGGCTTGCCGCGAGCCTGGCGAAACCGGGCGGAAACGTGACCGGCTTGAGCATCATGTTGGCCGACATGAGCGTCAAGCGGCTAGAGCTGCTTAAAGAATCCTTTCCCAAACGAACCCGCGTTGCGGCGCTGTGGAGCCCGGGCCAGCGCGAAGCGGTCATCGGATTTAAAGAAACTGTAGATGCCGCCAAAGTTTTATCCTTACGTTTGCATCCGTTGGAAATAAAGTCGGCCGCTGATATCGACCCCGCGTTCGATGCGATGACCAAGGCGCGCGACAGTGCACTGGTGGTAATCCTGTCGCCGCTCGCCACGCTGAACTCGAAACGCATCGTCGAGCTCGCGCTTAAGCACCGTCTACCGGGAATCTATCCGACTCGACAGTTTGTCGAGGAGGGCGGGCTGATGGCCTACGGCCCGTTGATCGGCGATCTGTACCGCCGCGCGGCAACCTATGTGGACAAAATTCTCAAAGGAAGAACGCCCGCCGACCTGCCCATCGAGCAGCCGATGAAATTCGATTTCGTCATCAGCCTGATAGCGGCCAAGCAGATCGGCGTGACGGTTGCGCCGAATGTGCTGGTGCGGGCGCAGAGGGTGATTCGATGAGCCGAGTCGTTAAGGGGATTGAGTAACGATTGCCAATATCAGGGTCCGGGCGACGGCGTGAGTTTGGTTTCGAGTGCGGCGACTTCTTGTAAGGCAAGCCACTCGTCCGGGTTGAGCACGGAGATCGTAGCGGCATCGAAGTCTTTTTTGTTTCGGGTGATGAGATGATTGACGGCGATCGATTCAGCGCTGACAAGTTGAATATTGTCTTCAAAGTCGGGGCCTGCAGCGATGATTGCCCGATCGAGGACGGCTTGACTCAAAGCTACCAGATGAAGCCCACTCAAGATCGCTTGGGCGTCGGCACGCGCGGTAGTTTCGTCTACGACTCTGCGCCGAAAGAAATAAATCAAGGGCAATGTGAGCGCGGATGTCGAGCTCTCGATCTCTTGCGAGCGCCGCGCCAGGTTAAGCACACGGAGACTCTCTGTCCAACCGCGCCGCTTGGTCATCACGTCAATGAAGACATTGACGTCGATGAAAATCTTCAATCGGTTATTCTCCGCGCAACGATCTCACGAATCAGCGCCTTGTCGTCCTCGACGGGATTTGCCGGATGGATACCGACTAGGGCAAGAAGATCAGGATCGATCGCCACGTCGCGACACGGCTTTGCTAACTCGTCGCGGTCGGTGTCGTTGTGTCGCGCTAGCGCTTCATCCCGCTCTTTTTGTTCAAGGAGGGAAAGCAGCTGGCGTTCGAGGGCGCGCAAGGTCGATGCATCCTCGTTGCGCACGAGCTTGAGCAACTCATTTACTTGTTCTGGTGTTTTACCCATGGTGGACCAGATTATAGACGGCGGCCTGACCAAGGGTCAAGCTCGCACTGGGCGTCGATAAGATATTCGCCAAGCAGATCGGCTTGAAAATACCGCTATTGATTGTTGCCTCATGCCTATCGCCTATCTGCCAAACGCGCCGCTCTTTTCCAACTCGACCAAATAGCGCCGGTCTATCATGTCGGCGGGCTTGATCGCTTTGGCGCGCGCGTCGAGAGGCGCGATCTCGTCGAGGGACGCTTGCAGCGCGGCTTCATGAATTTCCAAACGTTGCTCCAGCGCGGGGATCTCGGATTGGTAGGCGGCATCGAGCACTTTGGTGTCGGTGATGCGCATGTATTTGCCGATCACCTTGTAAACGAAGGCTCGGTCCGTGTGCATGATTCTCGACGCTTCCGCCATGGAGCGCATGAAGCGGCCGATGACCGGGCCGCGTTTGTTGATCAACGAGCGCAGGGTGACGACGCAGGTCGCGGCGTAGGGAATCTTGAGATCAAAACCGTTGACGACATAACGGTAGCCGCGAGACGCCACCTGAAAGTCTCCCGGCGCTACCAATCCAGCGGCGTCGACGTTGCCGCCGAGCAGCGCTGCGACCGTTTCCGGTCCGCCGCCGGTTTGAATGGTCTGAATGTCACGGCTGGCATCCATGCCCAAACGTTTCAGCGCTTGTACGACGAAAAAGTGGGTGTTGCCGCCGAAGCGGCCGACGGCGACTTTCTTGCCCTTGAGATCTTGCGGGCTCTTGATGTCGGCCTTGCCCATGATGCTGTGGGTTAAAAAATTTTTCATGCCGCCGATGAAGACTAGATCGGTGCTGCCTTGAACGATGGCGCGGACGTTGGCAACCGCGCCGGTGACGCCGATCTCGGCATCGCCGCTCAACGTCGCCGCGGTGGCGACCGGCGACGAGGGGATGAAAACTAAATTGAAGTCGAGATCGTATTTCTTGAACAGGCCGGCTTCCCGCGCGATCCAGGGCATCGACTGCGACAACACTTGCGCCGAGTGAAGACCGATCAACCGGTCCGCGGACCTGGCGTGTCTGGGACAGCCGATGGTCATGATGGAGACGAGCAGAATGGACAATGAGATTTTGTCGGCGATTCGCATTTTCGTGGTCCTCCTTAACGCGTCATCACGGCTAACGATTCAACATGAAAGGTTTGGGGAAAAAAATCGATCGGTTGCACTGAGCGAAGTTTATAACCCAGCTTGGCGAGGTTGGCCAGGTCGCGCGCCAAGGTCGTCGGGTTGCAAGAGACGTAAATAATTTTCTCGGCTTTGAGCGCGGCCAAGTCGGCTTCGATGCCTTTGGCGCCGGTGCGCGGCGGGTCGAGGACGATTTTGTGATAGCTCTGCCGTTGGCGTTTTAGGCGCGCCACTGCTTGGGGCACGCTGGCGCATTGCCATTCGATATTTTCCAGCCGATAGCGCTGCGCGTTGAGTTCGCCGCTGGCAATCGCCGCGCGATGACCTTCGATAGCCGTCACCTGGGCGACGCGACGAGCCATTGGCAAAGTGAAATTGCCGGCGCCGCAGTAGAGATCGAGAACCTTATCTTGGGGTTTAAAATCGCCGGCGGCGAGCAGTTGCTCGATCATTTGCCGGTTGCCGTCGCTGTTTACTTGAGTGAAGACATCGGCGTCGACTTCGAGCGTGAGTTCTCCTTGGAGTCTGACGGTGATCAGCGTGCGGCCGTAAACTTTTCGTTCGTGGCGCGTTTGAATGATCAAGCCGCCGATGCCGTTGTCGGCGCCGACCAATCGTTCGCAGGCTGACTCGTTGCCAGTGAGAAACGACTCGGCTGGCTGGGCGACCGCGACGAGTTCGTTAGCTTCATCGCCGCCGACCAGCTCCAAATGTTCGATTGCGCCGTTGAGTTCGTTGAGCCAACGGCGCAGTTCAGCGAGTGGCGCGTTCAAGCGCGCGTCGGCGATCGAGCAGGAGTCGATTTCGACAATGCTGTGGGAGCCGGGGGCGAAGAATCCCAAAGTGCCATCGGCGCCGACTTGCAGACGAATGCGCCGGCGATAGTGAAATGGATCGTCGGCGGCGATGATCGGCTTCAGTTCAAAATCGCCGAGCTTGCCGATGCGCCCGAGCGCGTCGGCGACGCTTTGCTGTTTGGCTTTGAGTTGCGCCGGATAGTTTAGATGCTGCCAGGAGCAGCCGCCGCAACGGCCGACGTAAGGGCAGGGCGGTGTTTGGCGCAGCGGCGAGGGCTCGATGAGGCGCAGGATTTCGCCGATAGCGTAGCGCTCTTTGGATTCGACAATCCGCGCCAGGAGCTTATCGCCAGGCGCGCTGTCGGCGATCATCACCGCCTTGCCATCCAGGCGGCCGACGCCGTAAGGCCCGTAGGCGAGAGCGTCGATAACGATCTCGGCCTCTGGTTTGAGTTCAACTTTCGCGTTAGTCTGTGCCATCTGTGCAATCCGGACAAAGAAACAAGAACATTTAACCGCAAAGAACGCAAAGTAGGCAAAGAAAAAACATCGGCAAGACATGGAACCGCAAGACGATCCGCGCTTTATCAAAGGCATCGAGGAGTTTAACCGGCAGCTTTTTTTTGAGTGTCATGAGACCCTCGAAGAGTTGTGGCTCGAAGAGCGCGGCGAAGACCGCAAGTTTTATCAAGGCATCATTCAAGTCGCCGCCGGCTATTACAAGTTGCAACAGGGTGTGCCGGTTGGCGCGCTCAAGTTGTGGCGTACGGGACTAGAAAAGCTTCAGCCCTTCGAGCCGGTCTACTACGGCATCAACGTCGAGTCGTTGATCGGCGCCGTACGCGCCAACTTGGCGCAGTTGGAAGCCGGCGAACCCAACGCCGTCGATGTCTTGTTGCCGCCGACCATCGCATTGTTCTGCTAACCAACCCGCATGATCCGCTGCCGCGACCTTCACAAAGTTTATCAGCAGGGCGACAATCGGATTACCGCGCTGGCGGGGATCTCATTGGAGATCGCCAAGGGTTCGTTCACCGCGGTGATGGGGCCGAGCGGCTCGGGCAAGAGCACGCTGCTGCATTTAATCGGCGGTTTGGACCGGCCGAGCGGCGGTGAATTGTTGGTCGACGGCCGCTTGATCGGCCAGATGGCCGACGACGAGATCACGCTGTTTCGGCGCACGCAGATCGGTTTTGTTTTTCAGTTTTTCAATTTGCTGCCGACGCTGAGCGCGCTGGAAAACGTCGCGCTGCCCTTCGTGCTCGACGGTAAATCCAAATCGGAAGCCGACGGCCGGGCGAATGCGCTGCTCACCAAAGTCGGTTTGCACAATCGCCAACATCATTTGCCTGAAGCGATGTCGGGCGGCGAAATCCAACGCATCGCTATCGCTCGCGCACTGTCGTTCAATCCGCCGGTGCTGCTCGCCGACGAACCCACCGGCAACCTCGACTCCAAGACCGGCGCCAGCATTCTCGCCCTGCTCAGCCAAATCAATCAAGAAGAAGGCTGCACGGTGGTGATGGTGACGCACAGTGGCGAGGCGGCGGGATTTGCCAGTGGGCGGATTTATTTGCGCGACGGAAGATTGGAACCGGCAGGGGTGAAGGGTGAAGGGTAACCCCGCTTTCTTCGATGCGCCTTACCCCTAACCCTTTACCCCTTACCGTATTTGCATGCTGCGTTTATTAACTACCATCTCCTGGCGTCATGTGCGGCGCCATCGGCTGCGCACGCTACTTACTTTCTTAGGTATGGCGCTGGGCGTGGCGGTGATTGTCGCCATCGCTTTGGTCAATCGTTCGCTCACCACTTCGTTTCAATCGACCATCGAACAGATCGCCGGTAGGGCGGTGTTGCAGGTGAGCAACAGCGAGAGCGGTTTTGCCGAGGCGTTGTTTCCGATCGTTCGCGACACCGACGGAGTTGCCGATGTCGCCGCGGCGGTGGACGGCTTTTTGCCCGTGAGCGGTGTGCCCTCGGAGCGGCTCTATGTTTACGGCGTCGACTTGCTGACCGATTTCGTCATGCGCGATCATCAATTTGTCGGCGCTGATTTTGGATTCGATGGCGCCTTAGATTTTATCGCTCAGCCGGACTCCATCGCTCTCACCGAAACGTTTGCGCACCGTTACGGCTTGCTACTGGGCTCGGCGATCACGCTCAACACCAGCCTGGGCAAACAGGTCTATCGCGTGCGCGCCTTGCTCAAAGAAACCGGCACGGCGAAAGTGTTCGGCGGCAACTTCGCCTTGATGGATTTGCCTACCGCGCAACGTGCTTTCGGCAAACAGGGCAAACTCGACATCGTCGACATTACCGTCGAAGCGGGCGCGTCCATCGAAAGCGTGCAAGCGCGCCTGCGCCAGCGCCTCGCCGGCGCCGTCGATGTCGAGCGGCCGAGAAAGCGCGGCGAACAGATCGAGTCGCTGCTCACTTCCTTTCGGGTCGGACTTTTCTTCGTTAGCTTGATCGCGCTGTTCGTCGGTTTTTTTCTGATCTACAACACGGTGGCGGTGTCCGTGGTCCAGCGCAAACGGGAGTTCGGCACCCTGCGTTGCATCGGCATGCGGCGCGGCGAGCTGTTGCGTCTGATCGTGGTCGAAGCGTTATTGCTGGCCATCGTCGGCGCCGCCATCGGCTGCGTGATCGGCTGGGCGCTGGCGCAAGCCGCGCTGTTGGCCGTGGGCGAGACCGTGCGTAATCTTTTTTCTTCCATCGGTCTCAGCGGCAGCAGTCTCACGCCGCGCGAGCTTGGCCTGGCTTTGGCGAGCGCCATCGGCGTCGCCCTATTCGCGGCGTTGCATCCGGCCCTCGATGCGGTTTCGATCAGCCCGCTGGAAAATGCCCGCCAAGCTCTGTGGCGGCCGGTGTTTGACGGGCGCAAGTCTTGGGCGACGCGCTTTGGCATCATCAGTTTTGCCGTCGCGCTGGCGCTGATCGGCGCGGCGCCGCTGATTTCCGGCGCGGTGCGCCAATTTAGCTTCGGCGTCGTTGGTATGTTGATATTCTTGCTCGGTCTAGCCTTCTTCGCGCCGCTGATCATTCATCATGCGGTGCGCGGCTTCTGGCGCTCATCGCTGCGCTTTCCCGGTATCAGCTGGGCTGAAAGCCGTTTAGCAGCGGACAGCTTGCGCCGTAATCCGTTTCGCTCGGCGATCACGGTGGCGACGTTGATCATCAGTTTGGCAGCGATTTTTACCATCGCCGCCTTCGTCAACAGCGTGCGCGGCTCGCTCCTAGCGTGGGTCGATCAGATGGTGACGGCGGATATTATCATCAGCTCCGGCGCCCGAACCGCCGGGCCGCGCAATGTCTCGTTGCACGAAGAGCCGACGGCGGGCTTGCGCGCGTTGCCGGGAGTCAAGGTCGTCGATCTTTATCGGTTGGTGCGGGCCAATTATCAAGGCCGACCCATCGTCGTCGAATCGTTTTCCGCGGTGGCCTCGGCGAGCGTGCGCACGCTGCCGATGGCTGAGGGCAATGGCGCGCGGGCGTTGCGCGAGATGGCCGAAGGCAAAGGCGCGATCATCAGCGAAAGCTTTCAAACTCGCTTTAAGAAAAACCTCGGCGACGACATCGAGATCGTCACGCCGAGCGGCCCGGCGACCTTCAAAGTGTTGGCGGTCTACATCGACTACTCGTCGGATATCGGCAGCGTGCTGATCGATCGGGCGCTTTATAAAAAATATTGGCGCGATGAATTGGTCGATGCTTTCGATCTCTGGTTGGAACCTGGCGCCGACATGCCGGCGCTGATTCAGCGCATTAAAGACGACTACGGCGAACGCTATCGACTGTTCATCAGCAGCCACCGCGAACTCAAGGACGCCGTCGTGCGCATCATGGAGCAATCCTTCGTGGTCAATTACGCCGTCGAAATCGTCGCCATCGTCGTCGCGATCTTCAGCGTGATCAATACTATGTTAGCGTCGGTGCTCGACCGTGGCCGCGAGATCGGCGTGTTGCGCGCCATCGGCGCCACTCAGGTGCAAGTGCGGCGCAGCATCGTCATGGAAGCGGCAGCGATGGGTTTGATCGGCGGTCTACTCGGTCTGTTCGCCGGCTCGCTGATGGCCTATCATCATGTGGTCTACAACACCAAGTTGCTCACCGGCTGGACGTTTCAGTTTTATTATCCTTACGGCATCGCCGGTTTGTCGGTGTTCGCCGCGATAATCCTGTGCGGCCTCGCCGGCTGGGGCCCGGCGAAACAAGCGGCGTCAACGCCGATCGTCACTGCGATCGGGTATGAATAAGATCGATTAGCCGCAAAGAACGCAAAGTCGGGGAATCTCCGATTCTCGCTACGAGGTCGGCAGTTCGGTGAACATGACGAAGCGGGCGCGGCGGTTTTGCACGCGGCATTCTTCGCTGGCTTCGAAGCAGGCGGGGGCTTCTTTGCCGTAGCTGATGGTCACTAATCGGTCGGCGGCGATGCCTTGTTCGATTAAGAAAGCTTTCGCCGCTTGGGCACGCTTGGCGCCTAGCGCGAGGTTGTATTCCGCCGAGCCGACATCGTCGCAGTGGCCTTCGACTTCCACTCTGGCTTTGGCATTGGCTTTCATCCACGCGGCGTTTTTCTTGAGCACTTCCTGGGCCTCGGCTTCGAGGTCGACACTGTCGAATTTGTAATAGACATCTTGCAGCGCAGCGCCCGGCGGGGTGACCGCGGCGACGCCGCGGTTGATCGCTTCCAAGGCCGACGGCGAGCGCGCCGCGACCGTGGTTGGCGCCGGGTTGAGCGAGGTCGATGTCGAGAACAAGTTGGCGATCGGCGATTCGTTGGCTGTGCACCCGGCGAGAACGATAGCCGCGCAAAAATAGCCGACGGTGAAACTTCTAGAGCGAATTGTTAGATTGAACATGATCAGCGAATAATAAAAAGTTATAGATCATCCTCGCGATTTGATCGCGGCTTGTCAAGTTTTTTTGCCAATTATTGTCGCGCGTGGCGATTCATTTGAGTTCGCCAGTCCACCGCGAAAAAATCGCACCACAGATTGCCCCGAAGGAATCGATCATGACATCCGCCAAGCTGGCGCTGCGGCTCGGCACGAAGGCTTGATGCCATTCGTCGCTCGCCGCGTAGATCGTTGCTATGACAATGCACCAGAGCCCGCGGACGATGGGCGATCGCTTGGGAAATTCCCGGCGCACAGCGCGGAGGAGCAAACTGGCGAGAATGAAATATTCGCTCCAGTGGCCGAGCTTGCGTAGAGTGAGATGGATGGCGGCGAATTGTGCGGCGCTGAGGGCGGGAAATAGTGCGGCGAGTAGCGGTTCGAGCCAGGAGGCGGTGTTGGCGCCATAAAAATTATCGCCGGAGAAAAAGAAAATCACCGCCATCCAACCGGCCACCGGTCCCCAGCTTTTCATCATGCGCTAGCCGTCGCTTGAGCCGGCTTCGGTTGCAACAAGGCAAAATAAAGCAGCGCGGTCAGCCAGCAGATCGCCATCAAAGCCCAGTAAAGCATCTGGTAACTTCGCGTGCGGTCGTAGACAATGCCGGCGAGCAGCGGCCCGAGGACGCTGCCCCAAGTGTAGAGAAAGCTCATGCTGCCGCGAATCTTGGCGAAGTTGTGCCGGCCGAAAAAATCGCCGACGGTGGCCCAAGTAGTCGGAAACAATCCTTCGAAGACGCTGAACAGCAACAGCGCAATCCACAGCTGCCATAGCTGTCTGCCGTTGAACAAAAAATAAATCGCCACGCTGCCGAGCAGCATGAAGCCGGCCATCAAGCGCGGTTTGTCGAAGCGATCGCCGAGCCAGCCGATCAATAAATGCGTCGGCATGCCGCAGATGGCGATGACGCTCAAATAAAAAGCTCCTTCGGTTTCCGAGTAGCCTTTCCAAACCAGGATCGGCACGAAGTGGACCAGTACGGCACTGGAGCAAGCGGCGCGCAGGGTGGTGGCGACGGTCAGCAGCCAAAATTGATGGGTGTGGAGCGTTTGGCTGAGCGACAGCTCGCGCGCGGCGGTTGCCGTGGCGGTGTCACGATTTTCTTTCGTTTCGTTGAAACGTGCGGTATCGCCGTCGGACAATAATCCCAGGCTTTCGGGTGAACGGTGAACGCAAAACGCCAGCGGTAAGCCGACGAGGAGAAAGGCGATGCCGGAACCGATGGACGCGCTGCGCCAACCCCAGCTGTGTACTGCGTAGGCGAGAAACGGCGTTAGCAGCGCGCCGCCGAGGGCTATGGATCCGCTGGTGATCGACATGGCCAAGGCGCGTTTGCGGATGAACCAAGTGTTGGCCAACGCCATCGTCGCGTCCATGAAACCGGCTTGGTAGGGGAGCGAGATGATGCCCATGTAGACGATCAGCAGCATGGTGTAACTGTGCACACCGGCCAAGAGCAGGTAGCCGACGCCGGCCAGCGCGATGGCGATGGCGATCACCGGACGCGGCCCGTAGCGGTCGATGCAGTAACCGGCGACCGGTCCTTCCAAGGCGCCTTGGGCGCGCGCCAGCGAGAAGACCAGCGATGTCGCGGTGCGCGTCAGGCCCAGTTCTTCAGTCACCGGCAAAAAAAACACCGAGATGCCGTAGGCGTGCAAGCCGCCGCCGAGCACGCGGATGGCACAGCTGACCGCGATCATACGCCAGCCGAAGTAGAGGCCGCGGAGTTTGTCGGGAATTGCTTGAAACATCAGTGCGGTTTCGGAGGGCGCAGCGTGGCGTAGAGCAAACCCGCGGTGATGGCGACGGCGATGTAAGCCGACATCAGTGGCGCGTAACTTTGGTAGCGGTCATAGACATAACCGGTGATCACCGGACCGAGGGCTGGCCCCCAGAGATAGAAAAAACTCATGCTGCCGCGGATGGTGGCGAAATGTTTGCGGCCGAAAAAATCTCCCACGGTCGCCCAGCTCACCGGGAACAAGGCTTCGACGAAGGTAAAGAGAATCGTGAACAGCCACAGTGTCCATTCACTTTCGCCGTAGGCCAAGATCGCCACGGCGCCGGCGCCGATGAACATGCAGATCGCCATCAACGTCGGTTTGTGCACGCGATCGGCGATCCAACCAACCAGCAAGTGGGATGGCAAACTCATCAGCGCCATGGTCGCGAGCATCGCCGCGGCGCGCGCCTCGCTGGCGCCGCGCCAGACCATGATCGGCACGAAGTGCACGGTGATCGAATTAAAGACGCCGACGCGGGTGGTCGTGGCGAGAACTAGTTTCCAGAAGGCGGCGGTTTTTAGCGCTTGTTTTAGGGTGAATTCGTTATCGGATTCGAGTGCGTGTTCCTGATCGTGTTCGGAAATTGCTGGCGATTTATCTTTTGGTTCGGCTGGCGGGGCGCCGTCGGGGAGTAGGCCCATGGCTTCGGGGGAGCGCTTGACGTAGAGCGCTACGGGGATTCCCGCTAGGATCAGACAAGCGCCGGCGATGAAAGCGCCATGACGCCAACCCCAGGTTTGCACGGAGTAGGCGAGCAATGGCGTGATCAAAGTGCCGCCGATGCCGATGGAGCTGCTGATCAGCGTCATCGCCATGGCGCGGTGGCGGATGAACCAGGAATTCGCCAAGACCATCGGCGAGTGCATGAAGCCGGCGGAGAAGGCCAGGGAGATGACACACAGATAGATTGTCAGTAGGGCGGTGTAATTCTGCACGGTGGCAAGCAGCATGTAGCCCAAGCCCGAGAGCAAAATGCCGGCGAGCATCATCGGCCGGGGCCCGAAGCGATCGATGACATAACCGGCTAGCGGCCCCTCGATGGCGCCTTCGGCGCGGGCCAAGGAAAAAACTAACGAGGTCTGGGCGCGCGATAAACCTAGTTCATTGGTGATCGGCAGAAAGAAAATCGTGAAGCCGTAAAGATGAAAGCCACCGCCGAGCATGCGGATCGCCGAACCGGCGGCAACCATGCGCCAGCCGTAAAAAAGGCCGTTGAGCTGTGCGGTGAGTTTGCTGGTCATCGGTGTATCGGTAGGGAAAGTTCCAGCGAGGCGAATTCTTTTCAACCTATCCGAGGGAGGCGAAGTCTGTCAACGCGGTCTGCGAAAATCGCTGATAGCCGCGTTTCTGGGTTGTCGTTGGGTGAACGCACGAATGTCGCTGGGGGATTTTTTCACCACAGAGCACACAGAGAACACAGAGTTCGGAAAAGTATTTTCTCTGTGATCTCTGTGTGCTCTGTGGTGAATCAATCTTCGTTTTGAGACTAGATCCCTCACGTTCGTTCGGGATGACAATCTGGATAATGGCTTGCACCCCAGGTTGTCATTTCGACCGTAGGGAGAAATCTGTCCGGCTCCGGTGCGCTCGCCGTCATTCCCGTGTAAACGGCAATCAAGGTTCGTTTCTGGCAAAAAAGCTAAACTTTATCCCTTGCAGGTCACCCACTGGCGCGGGTAAGCGTTCAAACTTTCGCAGCCATATTTTTTTATCACCAGAGTTTCGCCGAATTGCAGGCCCATCTTTTCGTCGTAGGTCATGAGATTGGGCTGGATGACGATCACCATGTTCTCGCGAAAGGTGATCTCGCGCGAGTCGTGGCGCTTGCGGGATTTGGTTTGAAAGATCGGCGGATATTGATTGACGCCGTGGACTAGATCGTCGTAGGTGCTGTAGCCGCGCTGGTGAATGATCTCCGCCGCTTCTTCGGCTTCGGTGGTGGTCGCGCCGTCCTTGATTACCTTCGACAAAATGTCGAAGGCTTCCATCGCTGCGTCGTGCATTTTTTGCCAATTCGGCGTGGGGCCCTCGCCGATGGAAAAGGTTCGGTGGATCTGGCCGCTGTAGCCGGAGTAGGCGCCGCTGATCTCGCTGATCAAGGCGTCGCCTTTTTGCAGCTTGCGATTGGAATGGAACTGGGATGGCACGCAGAAGTCCGGGTTCGCCATCGGCATGCTGCTGATGAAATGAATCCCGGCGTAGCCGCCGGCTTTTAGATAAACCGGTTCGATGATCGCGGGAATTTCATCTTCGCGCAGGCCGGCGTGCAAGCCTTCGGCCAGCGCTTGGATCGATTGGTCGGTGAGCTTAGAGGCGGTGCGGATGCGTGCGATTTCGTCGTCGCTCTTGATCGTCCGCATCATGCGCAGCTTGCCGCCTAGTTCGACAAAAGTCGCGTTGGGATATTTTTCGCGCAGCCGATTGAAGACCTGATAGGAGATCGATCCGACCAGGCCGATCTTTTTTCCTTCCAGGCCGCGCTCGGCGATTAATTCGACGACGCTGTTCGTAGTATTCGCGCCGGCCCAGCGCAGGTCGGGAATCCACGACATCACCTTCGCCATTGGGTAGTGATTGAACAGCTGCATCAAGATCACCGGTGGCTTGCCGGTTTGCATAAGCAGATAAGCTTCCCGGCTGCTCGGCCAATCGCTCAGCCAATAAATGTCGGAGGAATAACGCCCGCTGCCGTAAATCACGGCGGCATCAACGCCTTCCTGTTCCATGAGAGCATAGAAAGCGCGATGGCGGCGATTCAGTTCGGCGTCGGAAAATGTCGGATAGTCGGATCGTTGGCGCATAGTTAAGAACTCCTAATGTGAATTGTCAGTTGGGCCGCGGCGATTTCGCGATCGGCGGTTGCTTCGGTCTAGGCCAGCAGTCGGCCGTAGCCGGGAATGGGAATTTTCATGCCCAGGGTCTGCAGCACCCACCACAAGGCCGCCGCCGTCGAAGCAACGACCGGCCGGCCGGTGTCATCTTCCAGTTGCTGTACATAGCCGACGGTGCGCCAGCGGCCTTGGAGCACGAGACTATCGACATCGGGGTTTTGGCGAAACAGTTCGCGGGCGACTTTGTAGGATGCGTAGTCCGGCAGTTTTACTTGATCCACCGGCTTTGAAACTTCGAGTCCTTTGATCGCCCTTACTTGGACGCCGCCGTCGTCATAATATTTTTTGACCGCTTGGTTGATCGAATCTTTATAAGCCGTGACAATCACGGTGCTTTTAACTTGCAAATATTTCAGCGCCGCGGCCGTGGCGCCCATCGCCGTGCTGACTGGCAAGCCGACTTGGCGCGAAAGTTGGTCGACCACTTCCTGCTCTGCGGCGAAGCCGCGCTGAGTGCCCAGCGTGATGCCGCCCATCAAAATGACGTCGCATTCTTCAGCCTTGAAAATTCCCAAGCCGGCGCTTAGGGCGTCGATCGCCTTGTTAAATTCGCTTTCGGTGTGCGACTGAACGTTCAGTCCCGACGAAACGATGGTGAAGCCTTCGGGAAGGATCAAATCCCAATCCGAGGGGGTTTCGAAAACCGAGGGAGAGAGATAGCCGATGCGTGCTTTCCAACCGGACATGGAGCCTCCTTAACTGCTGTGAACTTTTCTTATCTCAAGCTGGTGGCGATGGGAAGCTTTGGCAAGCGTTTTGACCCGCGTCGCGGCAAATCAAGAGACATCGCTGAAATAAAATGTTATCCTTACGTCTAATCGATAACCACCCCGGCCAAGGTGTCGGCAATAATGAAAGGGATAACCTGGAGTACCAGCTAGAGCTTATGAATCTTAAAGCAGAAATGAATTCGATTAAATTTCTTCAATGGCTTCGTTTGAGTGTCGTAGTCGGGTTGCTGCTGGCCGGTCGGGACAGCCAAGCGGCGGGCACAGAGCCACAAGAGTTTAACCGGCGTGCCACGGCCACGGCGCAGTTGCTGGCCGGCATCATGCCCAATCCTCCTGAGCCTGCGTTCAATCGCTTTACCGAACTCGATGCTTGGAAAGAGCATCAAAAATGGATGACCAGTCAATGGGCTTTGGTGCGCGGCCGGCTCAATACCATGGAAACGTGGCGCGACCACGAAGTGAAAGTCACCGGCGCTGCGAAAAAGACCATGCTCTACCCGTTCAGCGGCCCGGACTTTATCAATGCCTATGCGCTGTTTCCCGATCACGCGCGCTATGTGTTTTTCAGTTTGGAGCGGCCCGGCGCGCTGCCCGACATGGAATCGGTAACCACGGTGCAGTTTATTAAACTACTAACCGACGTGCGCGGCGCCTTTCGCGACATCTTCGAGCGTAATTATTTTATTACCTCCTACATGACCAAGCAGCTGACCACGCCGTGGGTGCGCGGCACGGTGCCGGTGATGGCGACCATGATGGCGTTGATGAACCGGCGCATCGTGCGCATCGAACCCATCGATTTATTTCCCGAGTTGAACCGTGCCTACGACACTCCAGACGCCAAGCGGCCGCGCTTGTTGCTGCGCGGCGTGCGCGTCGACTTCGCCAACCCGGCCGCGGCCGGAATTCAGCAGCTTTATTATTTTTCCTTGGACGCCACGGATAAAGCGCTCGATTATTATCCCGAGTTTCTCAATTGGGTCGGCCAGTACAAACCGGCCACCGCGCTGATCAAGTCGGCATCCTACCTGTTACATGATGGCCAGTTCGCCAAGACTCGGGCGACGATTTTGGAATCAGCCGATTTAGTCGTGCAGGACGATACCGGGATACCTTACCGCTTTTTGAATCAAGCGCCCTGGCATGTGAAGTTGTTCGGCAGGTACAGCAAGCCGATTCGGCCGATGGAATACGCCTATCAAAAAGATCTCGAAAGCGCGTTCAAGGCCGCTCCCGACCAAGCCGACTTGCCGTTCCCGTTCGGCTATCATTGGCGCAGCAAACAATCGGCTTTGATGTTGGCCCATCGTCAGTAATCGAGTGAGAGCTTCGCCGGCGCTTTTCCTGATCGGAGCTTGTCTCGCCCTTATGGCGCAAAGCTGTGCCACGCAAATCTCTCGACGCACCTTTCAAACCAGCGACGGCGTGACGCTATCGCTGCTTGAAGCCGGTTCGCAACACACGAAGGATTCCAATATCACCATCGCGCTGATCACCGGCTGGTCCATGCCGGCGGCGATCTGGCAAAATCAAATCGAACATTTTAGCCGGCGGTATCACACCCTGGCGCTTGACCCGCGCGGCCAAGGCGAGTCGGAAGTGCCGGCGGCTGGTTTCACCGCGGAGCGGCGCGCCGCCGACTTACAAGAATTTCTTGCGCCATTAAAAAACGTCTTGCTGGTCGGCTGGTCGCTCGGCGCCATCGAGTCGCTGCAATACCTTCACATGTTCGGCGCCGAACGGCTGGCCGGTCTAGTATTGGTCGACAGTTCGGTGGGCGAAGAACCGGCGCCGGCGCCGGGCGGGACTTTTTTACAGGCGCTGCGCGACGAGCGCGACAAAACTCTCGACGGGTTTGTCCGAGCGATTTTCAAGAAACCGTTGAGCGAAGATGAAGTCGCGCGTTTAATCGGCGGCGCCAAGCGCATGCCGGTGGAAAGCAGTATCGCGCTGTTGTCCTATCCGTTTCCGCGCACACACTGGAAAGAAATCGCCCACGCATTTAAAAAGCCGCTGCTTTATGTGGTAACGCCGCAGTTTGAAGAGCAGGCGCAAAACCTGCAGAAGAACCGGCCTGGGACGCAGGTAGAAGTTTTCAAAGACGCCGGCCACACTTTGTTCGTCGATGAAGCGGAGCGTTTCAACGCGCTGATTGAGAAATTCGCTGCATCGCTGTCGCGCCGTTAATCTCTAGCTTTCACCTTCCAGACCCTTTAGGGTCGGCACCTGTACGAGCTGACAAGAAGAGTTAGCGCTAGCGGACCAAGGTGAGGCAACTAATATGGTCAAATTATTTTGTCCGAACATCGTTGCCCGATTAACTTTTTTGATTGTCTTCGCGACCACTTTCGCAGGCTGTCAGGATAAGTGGAAGGCACCCTGGCGACTAGATTCAAAGTACTCAGACTATCTGACAACAATGGCATGGGATTATAAAATGATTGCAGGGCACGGCAGTGCTAACACGGTTGATGGCATGCTTATCTATAAGATAGGAGATAAAATTCCAAATGGGGCGAATCGAATTTTTAGTCTTGAAGAACTTTTTGAGCGGGACATTCTATATGAGAGCCGTGACAAGGAATTCATCCGAAAGTTTTTGGAAGCCGCGCAAGACGAAGTCAAGCCTACGCCTACTGAAGCATGCCAAATTGATTGGAACGAAGCATCTTTACATGTGATTCTACTCGACAATACGTTTATGAGAGCAGGTTATTTCATATTTAGGACATGTAAAAATGCGGACAACGGAACTGTGTTTACCATGCGCTTTACTCATTATCGCACAAAGTCGTTAGTTCCACTGATAAGGGCAATCGACCCTGTGCTGCATCACGATCCGCAGTTGCCATTATCCACGCGTTAGCTCGGGAACTGGTCGAAAGATTTTTCGCCCCTATAATAACTCCTTCGTCTGCTTCGTATCTTCCTGGTGAAATCTACGGCTCGCGGAACAGCCTTCGTAGGATGTGGCGACCGCAGGGAGCCGCATCGTCGGTAAATCGCGCGTGCTCGATGCGGTTCGCGGACTCACCGCATCCTACGAGAATCCCTGCGTGTTCTTCGTGCCTTCGTGGTGAAATATGCCGTTGTCGAACGCTACGGTTCGCCGAACAGCCGCACGGTGTTGTCGTAGAGCAGTTTTTGCTTTTGCCTTTCGGTCAGATCCTGCCGTTCGAGGATTTCCAACGCGGCGTTGTCTCTGCCTTCGCCGTGGGGGAAATCGGAGGAGAACAGGACGTGGTCTTCGCCGATCAATTCGAAGAGCAAGTGGAGCATGCGATCGTCGGCTTCGGCGGCCATGAAGATTCTCCCCGACTTCACATATTCGCGAATGCTCGCCCGCGGCAGTTCGCCGGCGTTGGGCATGCTCAGGCCAAACGGGTGAGCGCCGCGGTCGAGGGGCAAGTAATGATCCATGCGCGAGACCATGTAGAAAATCCATTCGGCGCCGAATTCGAGAAACGCGACTTTCAAATCCTGATAGCGGTCGAGCAAGCGGTGGCCGACGATGGCCATGAAGGCCAACTGTGCAGGTAGCGACATGCCGATGATGTGGCAGTCGTAAATGCTCCGTCCCAACTGCGCCAGCGGCGGATAGCTCATGCCCATGTGCACGCAGAGCGGCAGCTTCGTACGCGCGAACTTATCCCAGATCGGCAGAAAACTCGGATCGGAAAGCAGCCGTTCGCCGGCGGTGCCGAAGACCACGGCTGCTCTGGCGCCGAGCCGCTGCATCTCTTCGATAGCGGCCAAGGCTTCGCGCGGCTCGCGCAGCGGTAATAAGCCCGACCATTTAAGCCAGGTCGGATTGGCCGCGCATTGTTTGGCGATGTAGCGATTGTAAGCGCGAAACAACGCGGCCTCGAATTCCGCATCGCTGGTCATATGCGCATAAAGCGTGCTGGGAAACAACATCTGAGCGTCGAAGCCCATGCGCTCCATGTCGGCCAGCCGCGCCTGGGGATCGTTGAGCGTCATGCTGCCGACCGAACAGTGCTCGCGCTTCATATCGGCGCCGAATTCGCTCAGCACGTTGCGCGGCGTGTTCGCCTGCTGGGCGCCGGGACCAAGCGCGTGGGGTTCGAGCGACCCTTCGATCAACCAACCGGCGTTGAAATTTCCCAAACCGGTTTCGTCGTGCACCGTCACCGGCCGCGGCCGGCGCGCACGAAACTGTTCGGGGAGGTCCTCCCACATACGCGGATTGATCGAGCCATGGGCGTCGGCGTCAAATACTCGGTAGCCTTGAAGCATAATCAAATTTTCCTTTTCAAGTGTTTCATCGGTGCCATGTTCAAATTGTTTTGTTCACCACGAAGCGCACGAAGGACACGAAGGGTTCGGATAATTTAATCTTCAACCTTCGTGATCTTCGTGTCCTTCGTGGTGAATATCCTGTCTCATCGTTCAGCGCAGTTTGCGCCGCGCCTCGGCGAGAAACCCGTTTTCTTCGAGAGCGCGCACGAAGGCCGGGTTGTTGAGTTGGTTGATGTCGACCTGGGTGACTTTGGGATTGATCTTGGCGACGATGCGCTGGACGATTTTCCAGGCGGCGGGATCGGGCATGAGTTCGATGGTCGCCATCTGGGTCAGCACTTTGTAGGAGGCTTCGGCGTCTTCGAGGCGCGGGAAACGAAAACTCTTGCGCAGGATCTCCGTAACGTCGGTTTTGGCTGCGGGGTCGTGGATCAGCAGGACGCTGTCGATCAGGCCCTTGAGCAAGCGCGTGATGGTGTCCGGCGAACTCGACGGCGTGTCGCGCAGAAAGCAAATGGTCGTGCCTTGATAGGGTATCGGTAGTTTGCCGATATCGGCGAGAACATTGGCGTCGACGCCGCCGTTGCCGAGGGCCTGGGTGACCGTGGCGGTGTCGCCGAGGATGCGCATTTTTAAATCGTACTTGTCCGCATCGATACCGAGAAAATCCAAAGCGATCATGGTCTGCAACCAAAAGCCGCCGCCGATGCTTTGCACGCCGAAGGTTTTGCCGCGCAACTCTTCCAGCGTGCGGATTTCTTTTCTTGCGATTAGCTCCCGGGGAATCTTCTGCACCGGTGAGGCGACGCATTGCAATCGCATACCGCCGGCCGCGGCGCTGAGCGCGTTGGCCGGCGAGCCGTAGTTGTATTGCACTTGGCCAGACGAGAGCGTCGCCATACTGAGCGAGCCGTTGCGCAGTTGCACGAGGCGAACGTCAAGGCCGTATTTTCTAAACGTGCCTCTCTCAATGCCGACCCACATGGGCCCGACGGTTTCGTTTTGGCCGGCGTAGGCGACGAGTGTCGGGCTCGGGGTTTGAGCATTCGCTACGCTTACGCCCGCCGTCTAGGCGATCATGACCGCGTTTAACGCTAAACGGATTTGCCGCTTCTGCTGCATGGCGCGACCCTCTCGCGATGGGCAATGGGAACCGATTTCTGCCAGTATACTGAAAAAGCCTGTAGGAGTCCTTCGACGAAGCTTAGGACGAACGGAGGGGATTTAAAATCATTGAAGATTTTCCGTTCATGCTGTGGCTCTCGAAGCATTCCGAAACTTTTTTCAGCAATTTGCTAAATCATTGCCAGAGCCGTTTGAAAAAACCGCTTTTCTCCAACTCGTCGACGTAACGGTTGTCGTAATAAGCTGTCAGTGGAGTCTTTTGCGCTGCCTGGCCATCGATCAACTTCAGACCGACGAGTTGCTCGGCGAGATCCTTGAAAACCTCAGGCGGCACGCGCGGGTCTTTGGCGAAGGCGTCGATGCCGGCCTGATAGCTTTCTTCGAGCATGATGGTGCGGCTAATTTTAGTGTACTTGCCGAGCACCTTGACGGCCAAGGCTTTATCGTCGTGAATCTTCTTCAAGCCGTCGTACACCGCGGCGATGAAACGTTTGACCACATCGGCGTTCTTGTCGGCGTAGCCGCGCCGCGCGACGATGCCTTGTTCGATGAAACGGATATTCATGTCGCGGATCTGTTTGATGCTCACCAGCTCGCGAAAACCTTTTTCGCGCAGGACGACGCTTTGCGGCGCCGGAATCATGGCGCCGGCGATGGCGTTGGTGCTGAGCGCGGTCATGGACTCCGGATAGCCGCCGGTTTGCACGATGACGGCGTCGCTAACATTGGACCGGTCCAAGATCGCCTTCGCGGTGAAATGGGACACCGAGCCGAAGCGGGTTACGCCGACGGGCTTGCCGGACAATTGCCCGATTTGGGTAATCGACGGCTGGACGTAGAGCGGCACGCTGAAGGATTTCACCAACGCGGCGACTTGGATGACGTCGCCGCCCTTGAGCACGTTGGAAATCACCGCCGGACCCGCCATACCGGCGAGATCGGCTTCGCCGGCGAGCATCGACTGCACGATCATCGACGACGCTCCGGCGAATATCGGATCGACTTCCAAGCCATGCTTCTCGAACAGCCTCGCTTCATAGGCCACTAGAAAAGGCAGGCTGTGATAGGAAATCGGTGAGTAGGGAAATTTAATCTTGTCGAGGGCGAACGTAGAGCCCGCGAAAATTAGCAGCGAAGCCAGTAATGTCAGGGAGCGTAGCAAATTTTTCATTGATATTAACCTCAAGAAGAACCCCTCGATAAGGAGTGACGGCCTACTCGGGGAACCGGAAAGAATTAATCCGATTTCCCGAGTAGCGCGCAGCGCGTAGCGAGGGATTCAGATTTTGTAAAAGCGCCGAGCGTTGTCGCCCAGGATCGCCGCTTTGTGTTCGTCCTTCAAATCTTTGCGCACGACGATCTCGTCGATTTCTTCCAAGCAGTTGTCCAGCGAAATCTCGTGGGGAAAATCCGAGGCGAACATGAAAGGCTCGGGGCCGACGCGCTCGATGGCGTAGGCTAGCGCTTTCTCGTTACCTTCGCAGCTGCAAAATAATTTGCCGCTGGAAAAATATTCCACCGGTTTGCGTTTGATTCTTAGCCCGCCGTATTCCTGTTCTCGGGAGAGACGGTCGAGCACCATCGGTATCCAGCAGGTACCGCCTTCCAAGAAGCCGACCCGCAGGTCGGGAAATTCATCGAGCACGCCGTCGACGATCATGCCCGTGGCGGCGATGGCCAGCGGCACCGGCATACCGAGGGCGCGGGTGGCGGGGAAGACTGTATAGGAATTGAAACCGAGATCGCCGTAACAGCCGCCGTGGACGGCGAGGGCGCAATCGAGCTTGGCGGCTTCTTCATAAACCGGCCAGAAATGTTTGGCGCTCAAGTGCGGGTTGAGTCCGTTGGACGGCAGCATGGCGGCAACCATGCCGAGATCTTTGACGGCGCGGCGTAATTCTAATACCGCGGCGGAAACATCTTGCAGGGGAATCAAGGCGATGCCTTTGAGGCGGGAATTGTATTTCAAATATTTCGCCGCGAGCCAGTCGTTATACGCTTTCGCATAAGCGATCGCCCATGGGGTAAAAACCACTTGGCCATAGGCGAGACCTTCGGTGGGGAAAAGCGCGCTAAATTCCAAACCCATCTTGTCGAGAAACTGCACCCACTTCTCCGGGCCGACGCTGGGATCGAAGGTTCCCGGTTTGCGCTCTTCCAAGCGCGGTGTGTGAAAGCGGTCGAGACTCGGCAAGACGCGCCGCGGATTCATATGACCGGTGGTTTTAAACGGCTCGCCGACCAGCCGGATGATCTCGTCGGTGTTCTCCATCACGTGGCCGTCGCAATCGACATACTTGTGCGCCATGGTTCTGCCTCCCAATGCTTTGCATTTCCTCCTGCATAGTGAAGCTTGGGGTCGGCTGTCAACAGCTGATCGGAATTGCTGTAAAAATTATTTCGCAGTAGACGCATCGGATGATTAGCCGCAAAGAGCGCAAACCGCACAAAAAAGGAATCGGAATCGTAGGAACAAGGCGTGCCTTGCCCCTGTGGCGGTGGTGGAATGTTCGTCCAGATTTGCTTGCGAAGACAAAAACCTTTGCGTAGGATCGACGCGGTTGGAGTTGTCTGCATGGGATCGCTTAGCGGTATCATAATTTTTGCATTGGCGCTTATGACGGCGGCGATTTCGATGAGTGCTAATTCGAAGCAACCGGAGGACATGGTGCGCGTGGCCGGCGGGGCTTTTTTGATGGGCAGCAAAGATGGAGCAGAAGATGAACGGCCGCAGCATTCAGTCGATGTCGCGGCTTTTTTCATCGATCGTACCAAGGTTACCAATTCCCAGTTCGCCGAGTTTCTCAATGACATCGGTCCCAAGGGAGCCAAGGGAGAAAATTATTTCGATGTCGAGGACAACGACGCCCGTGTGCATCGGCGCGATGGCACGTGGCAAGCGGACGTTGGTTTTGAAAATAATCCCGTCGTCGAAGCGTCTTGGCATGGCGCGCTGACGTTTTGTCGTTGGCGCGGCAAACGTTTGCCCAGCGAAGCTGAATGGGAGAAGGCGGCGCGCGGCACCGATGGGCGAAAATATCCCTGGGGCAACGAACCGCCGGATGGGACGCGGGCGCATTTCAACGGCGGCTGGAACGATTTTCGTCCGGTGGGAAGTTTTCCCAAGGGGGTCAGTCCCTACGGCATCCTCGATGGCGCGGGCAATGGCTGGGAGTGGGTGAGTAGCGCCTATCTGCCGTATCCTTACAGATCGAATGACGGCCGCGAAGATCTCAGCCGCGAGCAGGTGCGCGTCACCCGCGGCGGCGGTCAAGATGGGCGCGCCGACGAATTGACCACGACTCATCGCGGGCGCCATGTGTCGCGCAACCCGCGCGGCGGCCATCATAACATCAGTTTTCGCTGCGCCGGCTGAACCTTCATCCACCATGTCAGTCTATCTCGTCATTAAAGGTATCCTCATCGGTTTCGTCGTCGCCGTGCCAGTGGGACCGTTGGGTATTCTGTGCATCAACCGCGCGCTTGGCACGGGCGCGCTGTGCGGATTGTTGTCGGGACTCGGTGTGGCCACGGCGGACGCCTTGGCTGCGGGGATCGCCGCGCTAGGAATTTCGTTGGTGTCAGGCATCTTGAGCGATTATCAAATTCCCTTGCGCGTCGTCGGCGGAATTTTTCTCTGCTACTTGGGCTGGCAGACTTATTGGACGGAGCCTAAAGCGCAAGCCGCGTCGGGCCAAGTCAGCGGCCTGTTGAACGCCTATGCGACGACTTTTTTTTTGACCATCTCCAATCCGGTAACGATACTTTCATTCATCGCGATTTACGCCGGTTTGCATGTGCCGAGCTTGCACGGCCGCTATTTCGCTGCCACGGCGCTTGCCTGCGGCGTGTTTGTCGGCTCGGCTTCCTGGTGGGTCGCGATGTTCGTGACGATGACCGTCTGCCGCAGTAAGTTCGACTTGCGCTTGGTTCATTGGGTGCATCGCATCTCCGGTGTCCTGATCGGCGGTTTCGGCATCGCGATTCTGCTCAGTTTGACGCCGCTGAAAGCCATGATCGGCATTGAGTTCTAACATGGCCAACCCGCAAGATTCGTCAGTGCGCCACGATGGCGCGGTTCCTTCAGCGGTCAACTGCGTGTTGGCGGGCTCTTATCTTCTCGTCAATGTTTATCAGTTTGTCGTTTTGCCGCTTTGGCTACTGCCGAGTGCGCGTCCCTGGGGTTGGACGCTACTGCCATTCGCGCTGCTCAATAATCCGTTCTGGAGTCTGCTGCACGAGGCGATACACGATCTGCTCCATGCGAACCGGCGCGTGAACGGCGTCATCGGCCGCGGCCTGGCGATTTTGTTCGGCTCGCCGTTTCGCATTCTGCGCCTAAGCCATCTGTTGCATCATAAATTGAATCGCCTGCCAGTGGAGGGAACGGAATATTACGATCGTGACAAAAGTACCAAAGCCGCGGCGGCGCCGGGATATTTTTTTCAGATTTTAATTGGGCTGTATTTAGTCGAGGTGGTGAGCCCGATGTTGTTTCTGCTGCCGCGCGCTTGGTTGCAATGGTTCAAAGCGCGCTATATGCCGCCGCAAAGCGTCAGCGCTATCTTGATGCAGAACTGGCTTGGCGCCGAAGCGCTGCGCGAGATTCGCGTGGATGGATTGCTAACGTTGACCTGGCTGTCGTTATCGTTTTGGCTTTACGGCGAAAACTGGCCGATGCTTCTAGCGCTGTTATTGGCGCGCGGCTTTTTGATTTCTTTTCTCGATAACGTTTATCACTACGCGACGCCGGTGAGCGATATATTCTACGCCAAAAATCTGTGTTTGCCGGCGCCGTTGAGCAAACTGTTGCTTAATTTCAATCTGCACGGCATCCATCACATCAACCCGGCGATCTCGTGGATTCATTTGCCGAAAGCGTTCGCGGTGCAAGCGGGCAAGGTTCAAGGCGGCTATTTCGCCGCCGCGCTCAGCCAATTCGGCGGCCCCATCGCGCTGCAGGACTTGCCTCAGAGCGGTGTGGCACTGAGCTTGCGCGCGGAATGATATGGGTGGGACGGGCGCAGCATGCCGCGCCCCTACGGGACATTCTAAATTCGGCTCAGTTTTGTTTGCGAAACAGCAGGACGGAAAACCATTGGTTGGGATCGGTGAAGTGGGCCACCGGCGCTAGGCCGAAGAAACCCAACTGTTCTTGCAAGCGGTTGGGATCGAACTTGCGGCTGATCTCGACGAGGATATTTTCGTTTTCCTGCCATTCGAAATTCGCACCGCTATCGGCGAAGCGAATTCGTTGGCGGGCGGTGGCGACACCGTGCATTTCAATTTGCCGCCACTCGGGATTGAACCACGAGTCGTAGCGCATTCGTTCGACATCGAAGTTACCGGCCATGCGCCGGTTGATGTTTTGAAAGACGTTTAAGATAAACTTGGCGGTGATGCCTCGGCTGTCGTTGTAGGCGGCTTCCAGGAGTTTCGGATCTTTGACGCGATCGGCGCCGAGCAGCAAATAATCGTTGGGCCCCATGGCCGCCGACAGGGCGCGAAAAAAGCGCGGGAAGTCGGTGAGATTGAAGTTGCCGATGGTGCTGCCGAGAAAGACGAATAGGGTCGGCAGGTTTTTATCGATGGCGCCGAAGCCTGCTTCGTAGCGTGAGTGAATGCCGTGAAATTCGATTTGCGGAAAATCTTTTTGCACAGCGCTTTGCGATGCGAGCAGACCGGCGGCGCTGACATCGATGGGGGCAAAGATGCAATGGCGCCGTTGCGCCAGTTGCTCGGTGAGCAAATGGACGGTTTTCTTGCTGTAGCCGGCGCCGAGCTCGACGATGCATTCAACCGGCGCGCTGGCGATGATGTCTTTGGCGCGGGCTTCGAGGATGCTATTCTCCGTGCGGGTCAGATAATATTCCGGTAACTCGCAGATCTCTTCGAACAGTTCCGAGCCGGTGTCGTCATAAAGATGATAAGCTTCGAGCCAGCGCGGCTGATCCCAAAGGGTCGTCAAGATCGACATCGTCGGTGCGCCGTCGAGATCGGCGCCGGCTAACGACCAGATGCCGGGATGGTGCGAAAGCCAATGGAGTCGTTGCTCGGTGGCGAAAATACGTGGCGGTGTCGGTTGTTTCATGGACGGGGAGACTATAAAAGAAATTGACCAACGATGCGACCCCGAGCGAGCTTCAATGTCTAATCCATCGAGCACGATAAAATTTCACGACGTCAATTTCGTACTGCCCGGCGGTAAGAAGCTGCTGGCCAATCTCAATCTCGACGTCGGCGCCGGCGAGACCTTGGTGTTACTCGGCCGTAGCGGCTCGGGCAAGACCACGACGATGAAACTGATCAATCGGTTGATCGATCCGACCTCGGGACGGCTGGAAGTTGAAGGCAAAGCGACAGTCGACTGGGATCCGATCCAACTGCGCCGGCGCATCGGCTACGTGATCCAAGAGATCGGTTTGTTTCCCCATCTGACCATCGAACAGAATATCGGCGTGGTGCCACGCTTGGAAGGCTGGGCCGCTGAACGCATTCAACTGCGTGCGCGCGAACTTTTAAATCTAGTTGGCCTAAACGCTGACAGTTTTGCCGGCCGCTTTCCCAGGGAACTATCCGGCGGCCAGCGCCAACGAGTCGGCGTGGCGCGGGCGCTGGCCGCCGATCCGCCGGTGATTTTGCTCGACGAACCGTTCGGCGCCCTCGATCCAATCACCCGCCGCGAGATTCAACGGGAGTTCAAAAATCTCCAGCAGGAACTCGGCAAGACCATGGTTTTCGTCACCCATGATATCGCCGAAGCGTTCGTGCTGGCCAATCGCATCGCCCTGCTCAAGGACGGCGAAATGATTTTACTTGGGCCGCCCGCCGAGTTGCTCGAATCGAACCATCCCGAGGCGCGCGCCTTCGCCGAGTGCTTTCACGACGGCCAGAATATAGCGAGGCCGGCGTGACCCTGCTGGAATTTTTCACGCACAATCGTGGCGAGTTGGGCGAGCTGATCTTAGAACATTTGTTTCTGGTCATCGTTTCCACCAGCATCGCGATCCTGATCGGCGTGCCCCTCGGGATTCTCTTGACCCGCAAACCGGGGCTCAGCAAACCGGTGTTGGGCTTCGCCAACATCATGCAGACGGTGCCGAGTCTGGCGCTGTTCGGTTTTTTGATCCCGCTCAATTTCTATTTCTTCGGGGTCAAGATTGTCGGCGGCATCGGCGCCCACACCGCGATCGTCGCTTTGGTGCTCTATTCGCTGTTGCCGATCATTCGCAATACCTTTACCGGCATCAACAACGTCGATCCGGCGATCCGCGAAGCCGGGCGCGGCATGGGCATGACCGATCGCCAACTGCTCTTTCAAGTGGAATTGCCTTTGGCTCTCGGCGTGATCATCGCCGGCGTGCGCGTCGCCACGGTGATCTGCGTCGGCACGGCGACCATCGCCGCCGCCATCGACGCCGGGGGATTGGGGCGCTACATCTTTCGCGGTTTGCGCGCCAACGACAATGTCTTGATCCTCGCCGGCGCGCTGCCCGCCGCGCTGATTGCCTTGGCGGCGGATTTACTTTTGGGTTATGTCGAGCGGGCGATTCAGCTAAGCGGCGCGATCAGAATCAATACTCGCAAACTGGTTTGGTCGGCTGCGGCGCTTGGCTGCGGGGTTCTGGTCGCGAGCTATTTTCTCATTGGCAAGAGCGGCGCGCGCATCGCGGTGGGTTCTAAGGATTTCACCGAGCAGGTGATTCTCGGCGAGATTCTCGCCCAGGCGATCGAAGCGACAACCGGCGCCCAGGTGGTGCGCCGCTTCGATCTTGGCGGCAACTTGGCGCATGAAGCGATGATCGCCGGCGAGATCGATCTTTACGCCGAATACACCGGCACGGGTCTGCTGGCGATACTCAAAGAGAAGCCCATCGCCGATCCCCAGGAAGTTTATCGGCGTGTTCAGGGCGAGTATGCCAAGCGGTTCAACTTCGTTTGGACCGAGCCCTTGGGTTTCAACAATACCTTCGCGATTTTGGTGCGCGGCGAGGACGCGCGCAAGTTCAATCTCAAAACCGTCAGCGATGCGGCGAAGGTGTCGGCGCAATGGCGCGCCGGCTTCGGCCAAGATTTCATGTCCCGCGCCGACGGTTATCCGGGTTTTTCCAAAGCCTACGGTTTTCACTTCGAAGAAACCCGCGAGATGGATCTGTCGCTCACCTATCGCGCCTTGGCGGAAAAACAGGTCGATCTGATCGCGGGCAATTCCACCGACGGTTTGATCGCGCGTTACGGATTGTTTCAACTGGCCGACGACCGCAAATACTTTCCACCCTATGACGCCGTGCCGGTGGTGCGCCAAGCGACGCTAGAAAAATATCCCGCGCTGCGTGAAGTGTTGAAGCGGCTCGGCGCGATTCTCACCGTCGACGAAATGCGCAAGCTCAATTACGCCGTGGACGGCGAAAAGCGCCAAGCTAAAGAAGTCGCGCGGGAGTTCTTGCTGAGCAAAGGTCTTCTGCGTTAAGGGTGGGGTGCCCGGTCAGGCTGCGCGTTTTCGTTTTGGGCGTGGGGTAAAATGAATGGCGATACCAACGGCATCCAAAATAGCCGCAAGTGATGAAAACTTTGGATTACCTTTTTCAGATAGCACGCGGTAAAGATTCTCGCGATTGAGCGCGGTTAGCTTCGAAAGTGCTCGAACTCCTCCTCCAGCTTCAACGACGTTACGAAGCCCGACAAAGAACACTTCTTCGGAGTCGTGGTAACAAGCATTAAGATATTCCGCGGCTTCATTGGGATCGCGGAGCTGTTTGAGTAGTTCACTTTGATAGCTTCTTGTCGGCATGATATTCCCTCCACAGTTTTTTGGCCTGCGCGATATCGCGCTTCTGCGAACCTTTGTCGCCGCCGCAGAGCAGCACAACCAAAAACAATCCATCAGGGCCGAAGTACACCCGGTATCCTGGGCCAAAGGCAATGCGCAATTCATGGACGCCGTCGCCGATGCTTTTGGAGTCTCCCAGGTTTCCGAGGCGAACACGGTCGAGTCGTGCGCGAATGGTGGCTCGCGCCTTTATGTCCTTGAGCTGATTTAGCCAATCGAGAAACGGTATTTTTCCATCGATTGCCTCATAGATGAGAAGCTGCCGTTCCACGCGTGAATCGTAGCTCAAAAGCTACTACGCTGCAATCTGCGATCTTGAGTAGAACATGTTGCTTTGCGAAATCGCTGGCGGTCGAGCCGTACGCTACTAACCTTTATGTGCGCGAATGATATTTTGCCCCAGGCGCCAGCGCAGCACTTCGTTGGCGCCTTCGGTGATGCGGGTGCTGCGGATTTGGCGGTACCACCATTCGAGCGGCAGTTCCTTCATCAAACCCAAACCGCCGTGCACTTGGATCGAGCGGTCGACGACGCGGCTAGCCATTTCAGTCGCCATGACTTTGACCATGTAGGAGAGATCGCGCACGTCTTCGCCGCGGTCGACGCGCCAGGCGCATTCGTAGACCATGTTGCGCACGGCGTGAATCTCCATGGCCGAGTCGGCGATCATGAATTGAATCGCTTGGCGCTCGGATAGCGGCTTGCCGAAGGTGACGCGCACTTTGGAACACTCGATCATCATGTCGAGGGCGCGCGAGGCGATACCGACGGGGCGGGCGCCGTGGCCGCGGATGCGTCCTTCGCCGATCCATTTTTGCGCGATGGAAAAGCCGCCGCCGATCTCGCCGATCAGGTTGTTCGCCGGCACGCGGACGTTTTCGAAATACAATTGCCATGGTGCTTCACCCATCATCGCTGGCCATTGGCGCTCGAGATTGACGCCGGGGCTTTTCAAATCCACCGCGAAGCAGCTGATGCCGCCGCGCGCTTTCTTCTCCGGGTCGGTGACCGCCATCAGTTGCACGTAGTCGGCGCGGCCGGCCGCGGTAATAAATCTCTTGGTGCCGTTAATAATAAAATCATCGCCATCGCGTACCGCACGGGTGCGCATGTTGGCCGGGTCGCTGCCGGCGTCGGGTTCGGTTTGGGCGAAGCAGAACTTCATCTCGCCGCGCAGCACCGGTTTTAAAAACCGTTCCTTCTGTTCGTCGCTGCAATAAAATAATACCGGCCGCACCTCCGGTCCGAATAATTCTAGACTGCGAAATGGCAGAGAAGCGGCGCGGGCGATCTCTTCGTGAATCACGCAGCGCGGCAACAATCCCAGGCCGGCGCCGCCATATTCCTCCGGTACGTCGAGCATCCACAAGCCCATCGCCTTGGCTTTTTCCTGCAATGGCTTGAGCAGATGATCGGGCATGGGCCCTTCGCTGTCGTGGCGGTACTCGCGTTCCAGCGGGATCAGATCTTTGTCGACGAACTTGCGCACGGTGGCGCGCAGGATTTGGATTTCTTCGGGTAAGTTGAAGTCCATGTCTGCTCTCCGTTAAATGTTCCTTTTGTGACTGTACATTCGTCCTTAATCACCTCCGTCATGCCGGCGCAGGCCGGCATCCAGGTTAAGTATAAATGCGACGGGTGACAAACCTGGATTCCCGCCTACGCGGGAATGACGGAATGACGGAAACAAGATTCTAGTCGCTCGCGACAATTTTATTCGACAGCGCGCCGATCTTGGACGACGACACTTCGACGGTGTCGCCGACTTTCAAGAACAGATCGAGGGGCCGTTTGCCTTCGGCGCTGCGGCGCGATTTATCCGCCGCGGTTCCGGCCGAGGTGCCGCCGGCGATGACGTCGCCGGGGACGAAGGTGAAATCTTGAGATAAATATTCCAACACTTCGCCGAAGTTCCAGATCATCTCGCTAGTGCTGTAGCTCTGACGCACCACGCCATTGATTCGCGTCTCGACGTCGACTTCTTGCTGGCCGGTTTCGCCGACGACGATGCACGGACCCATGGATGCGGCGCCGTCGAAGTTCTTTTGCAAATTATAGCTTACCGCGCGGTCGGTGCCGCCGCCGTCGCGAATCGACCAGTCGTGGAATAATGTCACGCCCCAGACATAGTCATTTACTTTGGCGGCGGAAATATTTTTGCCGCGCTTGCCGATGACGATTGCGACCTCGCCTTCATAGTCGAAATAAGTCACGCGCTTGGGAAATGGAATCTCGCCGCCCGGTCCGGCGACTTCGGCGGGAACTTTCCAAAATCCCCACTGGCCGGCCTTCTTCGCTTCCGCTGCGACTTCCTCGACGGTGATGTCGGTCTTGCCCAAGCGGTTAGCCCACATGCCGAGCAGATGATTGGCGTAGTTGCCGCCGACGCAAGCGATGCGCCGCTCGGGCCAGGGCGCGTGCAACTGAACGGCATTCAAAGCTTGGACAACACCATCACCGCCCGGCGCAGTATTACTGAACCGTTCGACGACCTGTTTGGCTTCCGCTAAGGCGGGTGCTCCAGCTTCGATAAAATCTAACAGCCGCGTCGGCAATTGCGACGAGCCGCGATTGAGATCGATGACGCGGTCATCCAACAAAGCGCCGACGCGCCGTTGCGGACCGAATACTACGATTTTCATTTTCTCGCCTCCAAATTATTTCCGTGTGGATTGGCGTAACATCTCGGTCGGCTTTGGGTCAAGCGGTCGAACATCTTCGAATTAGGAGGTTGGCCGCACCCTTCGACCGGCTCAGGGCGATCGGGATGCAAAGGTCGCAAAGAACGTTCGGGATTGCAGGGGCGACCGGCTGGTCGCCCTGCCGATGCATTTTTGCTCGCTGCGTGTAGCGCTATCTGTTATGCTCGCGCGGTCTCCAAGTCCGCAGCATTGCCAATGATTCAGGAGGTGCCGTTGTGAGGGGAAATCCTGTCGTCCGCTTTTTGTTGATTTGGCGAGTTGTGAGTTTTTTTCTTTGGCTGTGGATGGGAACCGGCCTCGCCGCCGATAAGCTTGTCGGTTTTTATTCGGCGCGCACCATGTCGCAAGCGATGCCGTGGATCGCCGAGGAAGCCGGGCTGTTTCGCAAGTACGATTTGGATTTTCAGCTGCTTTACATTTCTTCCGCTCAAATGGTCACTGCCGCGATGCTCGGCGGCGACGCCCAGGTGGCGATCAGCGGCGGCGAAGCGATCGTGCGCGCGGTGGCCCAGGGCGCGAGCGATTTAGTTATTATCGCCAGCGCCAAGAATACGCTCACGCACAGCATTCTCGCCAAGCCGGAAATCAAGCGGCCGCAAGATTTAAAAGGCCGGCGCTTCGGTTTGTCGCGTCTCGGCAGCAACTCGCACTATTTCGTCGTGCAGGCGCTACGGCAATTCGGTATGGAGCCCAGCGATGTGAATATCATTCAGACCGGCGGCCAGGTGGAAAATCTTGCCGCCTTGTTCGGCGGCGCGGTGGATGCCGCGACGATGACCGGACCGTCGGGCGGGGCGCGGGCGTTGGCCTAAGGTTTTCGTTACGTCGTCTACGGTCCCGATCTACGCATTCCGTTCGCGGCGGCGACGCTGATCACGCGCCGGTCGATCTTGAATGCCCGCGGGCCGGTGATCGAAAAATTCGTCCGCGCCTGCGCCGAAGCGATGAAACTCATGTTCACGGACAAAGAGCTGACTTACAAAGTCTTGGGCAAACAGCTGCGCATCACGGACCGCAAAGTCTTGGACAGCGCCTATGACGAAGAGATAAAGGCGTTAGAGCCGCGCTTGGAATTCAAGCTAGAAGCGCTGCAGGCGATCATCGACGAGACCGCTAAGACCGACGCGCGGGTGAGAAAAATCAAGCCGATGGACCTGATCGACCGGCGCTATTTAGATTCGTTCAATAAGAGCGGATTCTTCGACAAGCTGTGGGCGGGGAAGTGAATCAAGCGATGAGGGTACTTGTCTCGCGAGGTTGTCCCCACCGATGCGGTTCTCTTCGCTCGCCGCATCCTAACAGGCTGCTGAAAAAAGTGGAACATGCTTCGACAAGCTCAGCATGAATGGATTTTCTCTCAATGATTTCAATCTCCGATCCGTTCGTCCTGAGCTTGTCGAAGGACTCCGAAGGGTTTTTCAGCATCCTGCTAAGGACTAATTTGCCAGCATTTTGTTGACCCGCTCGGTGACTTCCTTGGGTTGGTCCATGACCTTTTTGATCAGCGTTTCCAGTTCGTCGCCGGGAGTCGGATCGACGTCCATTTTGGCTTTCTCGGTTTCCTTGAGCAGCTCGGTGTCTTTGAGCGCGTTGGCATAGGCGTCGCGCAGGATTCTGATCCGGTCCACAGCGGTTCCCGGTATCGTTAGCATGGGCCGGCCCAACTCGCCGCCGGTCATGATCACATGTGCCACGCGCCGGCTGACCTCGGCGGATTTATATTCCTCGAACAATTCGTAGATGGTTGGCGTGTCAGGTAAGCGGGAGTCCCGTTTGCCGCCGGTCTGAACGATGTGGCGGTCGAAATCTTTGCGGTGCCAGCTATTGAAGGGCTCGCGGCCGAAGTGGGCGGAGATGTTGTGGGCGCGGCAAACCACCTCGCCTTTTTCCACGGCGAGATCGATTTCGGCGCCGCCCGGATAACCGATTACGTTATTGAATTTTGCGCCGATCGCATCCTCGAGCAGCTTTCCCAGCAAATAGTCGGTGCTGACGGTTCCTGACGAGCCGCATTTCGGCGGCTCTTTCGCCTTGATGATATCTTTGATCGATTTATAGGGCGCGTCGCTGCGCATGTAGAGCAGCACGGTTTCACTGGCCGGCGAGCCGATCCAGGCGAACTTGCGGACATCGAACTGGACTTCTTTGCGCCCAACCAGCTGGTCCATGTAAATGTTGTACTGGACCATGCCGAGAGTGAGACCGTCGGGTTTGGCGACGTTGTAGACATAGTTCGCCGCCACCAGTGAGCCGGCGCCGGGCATGTTCTGGACGACAATTTCGGGGTTGCCAGCAATATACTTGGGCATGTATTTGGCGAAGATGCGCGCCCAGCGATCGTAAAATCCACCCGGGGTCGAGCCCACTACCAGGCGAATGGATTTGCCTTTGTAGAACGGTTCCTGCGCCGAAAGGCGGCCGGCAAATACGAAATGGCAAAGAGAAGCAAACATGACGAACAGTAAGCCGACAGCAAGTTTCTTCATGACACCTCCAAAATCAGATTCATGCCGAGAAGTTTATTTCACTTTGTATTCCCTTGCCGCGTCCTCGTTGATTTCGAGACCGAGCCCTGGGGTCTCGCTCAAGCTGATCCAATTATCGGTCAGCTTCGGCAGGTTTTTATAAACCACATTGGCCGTCAGCCAGTTGTTGACGTGAATTTCGGCGCGCCAACCGTTGGGCACCGCGGCTTGTAAATGAAAGTCGAAATGATCGCCGTTGCCAATCGGCAGATTGAACGCGTGGGCGAGACCGGCGGCCTTCATGCCCATGGTAAAGCCGCCGACGGAGAGCACGTGGATGTTCAAAAAATCGACGGCATCCTGCTTGACCAAGTCGGCGAGTTTGAAAAAGTTCTCCCACTGTCCGGCGGCGATCGGGATGCTGGTCTGCTTGCGCAATTGCGCGAGTAGATGCGGATCGTTGTGCACGATCGGCTCTTCGAACCACATGAGATTGTACGGCTCGAAGCGCTTGCACCAGCGCACCGCGGCATCGAGCTTCATCAAACAGTTGGCGTCGACCATTAACTCGACATCATCGCCGACGGCGTCGCGCACGGCTTTTACGCGGGCTTCATCTTCGGCCGGATTATCTTCGCGATGCTCGCCGCTGGCGCCCGAAGGGTCCATGGCGCCGCGAATGTTGGATCGTCCCACTTGAATCTTGAGCCGCGTCTGCCCGTTGGCGAGCCAATGCTTTGCCGCGGCGGCAAGCTCGTCGCGGCTATAAGCGCGCAGGCCGAAGGTGATGTAGGCTGGAATCGATTTCTGCGCGCCGCCGAGCAGGCGCCACACCGGCGCATTGTAAAATTTGCCCTTGATGTCCCACAGCGCGACGTCGATGGCGCTCACGGCGAAGCTCCACACGCCGGCGTGGGCGCGGGTGTTAAACTTCCACAGCATCTGATGCATCAAGCGCTCGTTCTCCAACGGGTCCTGGCCTTTCAGAAACGGCAAAAGCTCATGCTGGATTGCCGCCGCGGTGGCGGAATGCATGAAGCCGCCGAACTGTGAAATGCCGACGAGGCCATCGTCGGTTTTGACTTTCAGCAAGCGCACCGCGGTGTGTAGCGGTTGCTTGAACAAAGGCGGCGTGACCGGGATATTTTGCAGCTCGATGATTTCGATATCGGCGATCTTCATGATGGCGCTCCTGATGGTTTAAAAATACAAAAAATTTATAATCGGGCCATACGGCTTTTTTGGCTAGGATTTAGTTTGTCGTCGTTCTTTCCTTTTCAACGCTTCGACGTCGGCCAGGTCTTGCGTCCGTGCGGCCGCGAGTTTTTTTTTATCAAGTGTTCTCTGGAGAGTACGGAGACCGGTTGATCGGCGAACTTCGAAATCAACCGGCCAGCCCAAGCTTCGGCGAACTGGACACCGTCGATTACGGTCAAGACGTCGATGCGTATGGGTTCAACGCCGATCTGAAAAATGAGGCCAGGTGTCGAATGGTCTTTCTCCGTCAGGTCATGCAACGGGGCGCCGAAGGCGCGGAGAGCTTCGATGACTCGCGTCGCGTTTTCAGGGGAAGGACGGACCCAAACGTCGAGGTCTTGGGTGGCGCGGACATGACCATGCGCGGCCAAGGCGTGAGCACCGACGAGGAGAAATTCAACTTGCCGGCCGTTGAATTCTGCTAATAGATCTCTGAAGTCTTCGTTCATGGACGTGGGCCGGTTGCCAAGCTAGGCAGAGCAGAGTCAATTCCCAAACAGCGTTGATCCGCTCTTCGGGCGTAGCGTTATCCCAATGTTGCTCGTCGGGGACGGCAGCTCCGGGCCGTATGATGCGGGTAGTGATCTTCTTGCGTCCGTCCGGTTGGTTCATACAGCGAGTTTATAGCACATTCCAAAAGGCACTTCTGCTCACTGCTCCGTTTTCTCGATCCACACTTTCGCGCCCCATTCTTATACCCTCCCTTTGGGAGAGGGCTAGGGTGAGCGCACCTCACCTGATAATCTTAGTCCCCCGCGCCAGCACGTCGGTGTTGATGGTCACGCCGATCTTGTTTGCCGTCTGCAGGTTGATCACGAACTCAAACCTCATCGGCTGCTGCACCGGTAGTTCGGCGGGCTTGGTACCTTTTAAAATCTTGTCCACGTACCAGGCGATCTGACGGTGAGTTTCATCGAGGTCCGCTGCGTAGGACATCAGCCCGCCCGCTTCTACATCAAGTTTACTGCCGTACATCGACGGTAACCGGGACTTTAACGCAAAGTTCGCGATACGTTTTCCGTTAGCCCCGAATAGCCCGCCCTGGAGCACGTAGAGTCCATCCGGGCGCTGCTTACTCATCGCGGCGAAAACTTTCTCGAAATCGTCGACGCCTCGTACCTCCCAAGGCTGAAGAGTCAACTTCAGCGCACGCGCCACGTCTGGGAAATCCTTTTTCAGCAGGCGTTCACTGGTGGATTGGCCGGTTCATAGAGAACCGCGACACGTTGAAGTTTTGGCAGCGCTTCTTTGAAGATTTCCAGCCTTTTGCTGGCTAGGTTTGTGCTAAGGTGGGCAATGCCCGTAACGTTGCCGCCGGGACGGGCAAGGCTTTTAATCAGACCAGAGTCGACTGGATCGAGTCCACCGCCCGTCATTACGATGGGAATCGTCTTGGTCGCTTCCATAACGGCCCGGATCCATTGGTACGCTCCAGCGACCACGATGACATCACAGTTGAGAGCGACTAACTCGGACGCAAGCTTGGGGGCTCGATCGAGGTTTGCCTCACCATATCGGTAGTCAATCGAGATGTTTTGTCCTTCCACATAACCTAGCTCGCGCAGTCGCTTACCGACTGCCTCGGAACGGGCGGACTCAGCAGATGGATAGGTGTTCGAAAGATACCCGATCCGGAAAAGTTTTTTTGGCTGCTGCGCGTGGGCGAGCGAAGCAGTAGTCAGAAACAAAGTTGCCAGTCGCCGGACGGCGGTTCTTCTGTTCATTTTTTCCCCTCAGATATTCAAGGACGAATTCGCTGCCGTCCTGTCGTTATTCCTGCGTTATCGTCACCTGGATTTTCGCTCCATGATGTATTTCTTTTATCCCTGACAGACATTAATCCGAGTGATTCACCATGAGCAAGTGCAAAATTTCTCAAACGTGCAGCGAAAACAACTATAACCCCAGATACGCCTTCCGCACGCGTTCGTCGCGCAACAATTCTCTGCCGCTCCCAGACATAACGATGCGGCCGTTCTCCATCACGTAAGCCTGCTGCGCCAATTTAAGCGACAGCGCGACGTTCTGTTCGACCAATAAGATCGTTGCGCCTTTTTCATTGAGCGTGCGAATCGCGTGCAGCATGTCGCGGGCGACGTTGGGCGCCAGTCCGAGGGACGGTTCGTCGAACAGGATCAGCTCGGGACGGCCCATTAAGCAGCGCGCGATGGCGAGCATCTGCTGTTCGCCGCCCGACAGCGTACCGGCGAGTTGTTCGCGTCGTTCGGCGAGTTTTGGGAAGAGGGCGAAGACTTCGTGGAAGGACTGCTGTAGCTTCCCGCGTGCGCGCGTGAGCAGCGCGCCGGTCAGCAAGTTTTCCTGCGTCGTTAGTGAAGGAAACAATTGGCGGCCTTCGGCGACTTGGCCGATGCCCAGCTCGCAAATTTCGTGGGAGTCGAGGCCGGTGATGTCCTCGTCGGCAAAACGAATTACGCCCGCGCGCGGGCGCTCGATGCCGGCGATGGCGCGGATCAAAGAAGTTTTCCCCCCGCCGTTGGCACCGACGATGGCGACGATTTCACCGGCAGCGATTTCCAACGACACATCGTCGAGCGCTTGGGCGTCGGCGTAGAACAGATCGAGATTTTTCACTTCGAGCAGCGCGCTCATGGCTCGCTGTCCTCGCCGAGATAAGATTCGAGCACGGCTGGATTGCGGACAATTTCCGCGGGGCTGCCGCCCGCGATCACTTCGCCGTGGTGCAGGACGATCACTTGTTCGGCCAGCGCCATGACGGCGCGCATGACATGCTCGATCATTAGAATCGAAATTCCATCGCGGCGCTGAATCTCGCGCAGGAGGGCGAGCATCTCATCGCATTCGGTGGGTCTGAGCCCGGCCAGCACTTCGTCGAGCAGTAGTAATCTCGGACGGGTGGCCAGGGCGCGGGCGACTTCCAGCCGTTTTCTCTCTGGCAGCGTGAGCGTGGCCGCCGGCAAGTCGCGCTTGGCGCTAAGGCCGAGCTGATCGAGAATAGTTTCAGCATCGCGCCGCGCTTGACCGACGGCGCGCGCACGGTGGAGCGCGCCGACAATGACGTTGTCGAGCACCGACAGGCCAGCAAAGGGTTTCACGATTTGAAACGTCCGGCCGACGCCCGCGGCGCAAACTTGATCGGCGCGCAAGCTGTCGATGCGCCGATGGTCGAATTCGATTTCCCCTTTGTCGGGAGGAAAAGCTCCAGCGATCAGATTGAATAACGTGGTCTTGCCGGCGCCGTTGGGACCGATGAGCGCGACGATGCTGTTTGTTTCCACGGCGATGGACACGTCGGCAACTGCGCTGAGTCCGCGAAAAGATTTGCTGACGTTGCGCAATTCCAATAGCGGACTCATCTGTTCACCTTCAGTTTGCGCGCCAAGGCCGGCCAGATACCGTTCGGCAGAAAGACCACGACGAAAAATAGCGCGAGGCCGTAAATCAGTTGCTTGACACCGGGCACATCCCAGCCGAGGGCGGCGACCAGCTCGGTGCTACCGTCGGCGAGCAAGGTGAGCAACGCCGCGCCGACGATCGGGCCGAACAATGTACCGATGCCGCCGATGATCGGGCCGAGAATTATTTCAATCGATCGGCTGATGTTGAAAATCTGGTCGGGAAAAAGGTTGTTGTAGTAGAAAGCTTGAAACACGCCGGCGGGCGCCATCAGCGCGGCGCTGAGCGTCATCGCCAGCATTTTCCAGCGAAAGATATTTATGCCGAGCGCCTGCGCCGCCTCTTGGTTCTCGCGAATCGCTTGCCAATAAAAACCGGCGCGGCTGTGCAGCAACCAGCGGCAAAGCGCCAATGCCGCCGCTGTCAATGCCAGTATGAGGTAGTAGAACAGCGCCGGCGGGCCGCGCAGATTGAGCAGATCGATTTGCTCGCGTTGGACAACTTTTAGAAATAATCCACCCGAGCCGCCCACCCAGTTGAAATGATCGAAGCCGATGCGGGTGAACTCGGCGAACGCGATGGTCAGCAAAGTGAAATAAACGCCGGCGATGGCTGAACGAAAGGCGAGGGCGCCGATGACGGCGGCGACTAGCACGGATAATGAAATTGAAAGCCAGACGGTTGCCCACGGGCCAACGCCGAAGTGATGATACAGCGCGGCGGCGGCATAGGCGCCGACGCCGAGATAAAGCGAATGGCCGAGGGAGAGCTGGCCGGCGAAGCCGAGCAAAATATTCCAAGCTTGGCCGGTGTAGGCGAAGAACAGAAACAGTGTCGCTAGCGAGAGTACGTAGTTATTTGCAAAACTTGGTAGCAGCAGAAAAAGCGCGGCCAACATCGAGAGCCAAGCGATGGCGCGGCGGTTCACAACTTTCCACCGAGCAAGCCGCGGGGGCGTACTAGCAGGACGATGATCAGTAGCGCAAAGCTGATCATGCTTTTCGCCGACGGCGTGATGAGCAGTCCGGCGAGTGCTTCCGAGACGCCGATGAGGACGCCGCCGAGCAGCGCGCCGTGAATAGAGCCGAGGCCGCCGACGATGACGATGACGAAGGCGAGCAACGTGTAGGTCGGTCCGAGGGCGGGGGTAAGATCGCCGAGCAGCAACATCATGCAGCCGGCAACCGCGACCGAGGCAGAGCCGAGGCCAAAGGCGACGGCGTAGCAGCGCTTGACGTCGAGGCCGACGACTTTGGCGCCGAGCCAATTGTCGGCGCAGGCGCGGATCGCCGTGCCGGTGTCGGTGCCGCGAAAGAAGGCGACCAGCGCTGCCGATGTCGCGAAGGCGACCAGCGCGGCGTAAAGTTTACCGCGATCGATGAGCAACGGGCCGAGCTCTATCGATTCCAGCAAATAGTCAAGACTGATGTTGCGCGCATCGGGACCGAAGATAATCAGCTGCGCATTGGTCAGGATCACGGCGAGGGCGAGCAGCAGCAAGAACTGCGCATGATCGGGGCGGGTGATAAACGGATCGATGATCTTGGCCTGCAACAGATAGCCAAAAAAGAAAAATAGGATCGCTACAGGCACGATGGCGAGAAATGGATTGAGACCCAGTGTCGTGAACAAAAGCACGGCGAGATACATCGCCAGCGTCATCATCTCGCCATGGGCGAAGTTAACCACCCGCGCGACGCCGAAGATCACCGACAGGCCGAGCGCCATCAGGCCGTAGACGAGGCCGGTGAGGACGCCGGAAATAATCACGTTAGCGAGAGTGACGAGATCAGTGGGCATGGAATGGTGAGAATTGCTGTCAAAGTGAAATCGAGTTCCTCCCGATTCCGTCATTCCGGCGCAGGCCGGAATCCAGTCATAGTCCCATTCGCTGCTAATTGCGAGTTTGGATGCCGGCCTTCGCCGGCATGACGAACCTCAGATTCGCTTGTACTCCGCCCAAGGGAAAATCGGTTTTGCTTCGGCGGACGGCGTCGGCAGCACGACGACCGGTTTCTGGCCTTGGTTCTGAATGCAGGCGGACAGATTGCCTTCCACTTGGCCCTTGGCGTTGAACTTGATCGGCGCGCCGATCATCATGCGGTTTTTGATTTCCGTCGTGCGAATCGCTTCGGTCAGCGTCTGTGCATCGGTGGATTTCGCACGTTTGTAGGCGTCGGCGGCGATCAGGATCGCTTCGAAAGTGAAACCGACGTTGAGCGCGTGAAAGCGCAGCTGGTCTTTCGGATTCTGTTTTCTAAATGCCGCGTCCACGGATTTTGTCAGCGCGGCTTTGGGATCGAACCATGGAACGTTGGAGATGCAGCCTTCGGAGAGTTTGCCGAGGGTTTGAAAAAACTGGTTCTCGTACATGCCCGGCGAGCCTGGGCTGACGATGCCCATAATATTCCAGCGCTGCTTGACGATCTCGCGGCGCAGCACGATGGCATCGTTCAAGCGGCAGACGAGCATGAGGAAATCCGCCTTGGTCGCTTTGGCTTTCGACACTTCGACCGTCAAGTCTTTCGCCGCGGGATCGTAGGCGATGGTGTCGAGCAATTTAAATGGCAAGTTCAACTGCGGCAAGATCGCCGCGATCGCTTTGGCGTTGGCTTGTCCAAATGTGTCGTTGACGTGCATGAACAGCGCCGTGCGCGGCGTTATGCCAGTAGCTTTGAAAAGATCTTCGGTCAGCGTCAGCCCGTTTTTTACTAATTCGCTGGCGACGGGAAAATTGCGAAAGACGAATTTATAACCTTGCTCGGTGATCTGCGGCGCGGCGGCGATGTTGATCACAAACGGTACGCCGCGCTGTTCGGCGACTTGCGCGATGGCCGCGGCAGCGCCCGAATCGAACGGCCCGACCAGGCAGTGCGCGCCTTCCTGAATCAAGCGCTCGGCGCGCGTGCGCGCGGTGTCGACGTTGGTATCCGTGTCGGCGTTCATCAGTTCGATGTCGACGCCGAGCAATTCCTTGATAACTTCCGGCGCGAGGTCCGCGCCTTTCTGACAGGACTGGCCGATCAAACCTTGCAAACCGGATTTCGGCAGCAGCACGCCGATTTTTAATTTCCCCGACTCGGCGCGCACGATGTTAAACGGCGCCAACGCCGCGGCGCCAGCGGTTAAGAGGATTTTGTTGAAACGGCGGCGGTTAATCATTTGTCTCATGGGATTGGCCTTACTGGCAGACAATGACTATTTCCGCGCTAATGTGTCAAGGCCGTCAACCGTTGCGGCAGAAATTGTTCGTCTCGGTATTGCTAGCTTCGCGCCGATCGCTCTTGGGTTAAATAGTTTTCGCATTGGCGTATTTGTGTCAATAGCTAGTGCGTCAAGGCGCATTCGTTCCGATCGAAAACAACCTTAGCTTTACGCGGAGAGGCGGAGTCTCATGGATTCACGATTGAGTTGTCGGCATTTGCAGCGAACCGTGGCGATGGTGCTGTTGACGGTCCTAGCCGTTTGGTTTGCCAGTGTCGCTGCCGCGCGGGCGCAACAAAAAAGTAACGTTTCAGTCGCTAGCACGGCGCCCGCGCAGAGTGACAATGGCGCTAAAGCGGAAGCGCAGCCGGGACAACCCAGCGGTGTGCTTCATCCGCTGGATTTTCAACGGGTGCAATGGGCCTACCATTCGCTCTACATCACCGCCATCGGAGTTGTCGGCTGCATTCTCGCGCTGTTTATCTGTCTCTACTTTGGTAAAGACGTCAAGAACAGATTCGAGCCATTTTTCGGCGATGGCCAAGTCACCCAGCTTGTGGTGATCATCGCCGTGACTGGTAACGTTTGCAGCCTGGCTATCGCCGGCATCCTCAGCGCCAGTGAAGTCTCGGCGATCTACGGCGGCATTATCGGTTACGTCCTCGGACGAGGTAAAAAATCGGGTGATTCCGACAGGGGCAGTTCAGCGAATGGCAAGCACGCGCCGGACGCCGCCAGCCATCAGCCGTAATGATTCGATACGGCTAAATTGTGGCGAGCGAAAACCTTCAGCAGTTTTGGGACGAGTACGCTCTTTACTATACCAAGCTAAATCTTTCCCCGGTCCATCAGCGCTTTGTCGCAGACACTTGTCGTGCGGTCGCCGCCCGTGAAGGCGAAGAGATCCTCGATTTGGGTTGCGGTCCGGGAATCATCGCCAAGGCGCTCGCCAAATGCGGTGCGCGGGTCATGGCAGTGGACTACTCCAAGACCATGCTGCGATTCGCGACGGAGGATGTTATCGACGCGTCGCGAGGGTTTGATGGATCGTTGCGCTTTGTCCACGCCGACGCGCAGGAATTTCTCAAGTCGACGGCGGACAATTCTTTCGACGTCGTGGTTGCGAGCTTGTTGGTTTCCTACATTGGCACGGCGCTGAGCCGCCAGTCGGTGTTGGCGGAAGTGTTTCGTGTATTACGCCCCGGCGGCCGATTGATCATGAACAACCCCAAGCCCCACGCGGAATTTTCGCGGGTGTTCTGGAAATCCGGCTGGACGGCGATTCGGCATATTGTTTACGCCGTCCAACTTTTGCGCTATGCGTTTCGCTTCAAGCGCTTCGACCGCCAGGATAAATTTCACTTCTTGTCGAAAAAAGAAACTGTCGAGTTGCTAACCGGCAGCGGTTTTGAGTTCGAGCCGTCGAACGCCATCAGCGCGTCGTTGGCCGATACCGTATTTTTGAGCGTGGCGTGAAAACCGAATTCAACCATGAGCGCAAATCGTTGACGCGGCTCATTTCAAAACTCTTCGCAGCGCCACTTCTGCTCGCCCCAGATATCGGCGCCGCCGATGATCGCGTCCCGGGCTTCCATGGGTAATTCGCCGCGCGCGGAGACCGGCGCTGCGCCAGGGAAGGGAAATATTTTGATCTCGTTGTAGGGACCGACTGTGCGCGACATCGCCGGTAACTCGACCGGCCGGTCGAGGCTGCCGGTGCTGACGATGGCGTCAGCTTCCGGAACGTAGAAGAGCACGGCGCTGTCGCTGCCTTGTTTGCCGCCGTTCTCGTAGGTGACCAGCGTGGTCTTGATGCCGATCCGTTCGCAGGCGCGCACGGCGAACATGACATCGACGAAGGCATTGCCGCCGCCGATCCACGTGATCAACGTGCCATCGGCGCCCATCGCTTTCGCCAACCCCGCGGCGTTTTGCGCTCCGACTTCTTTGCCGTGACTGGTTTCGAAACGAATGCGCTGCAAGACCACGCCGGCGAAGTTCAATGTTTTGCCGTGAGCTTCATACAAGCCGAGAATCAGCGGATGGTTTTGCCAATCCCAAGTGGTCGGATAGTAGCCGCGGCCCGATCTCGTCGTGTCCACCGTCACGGCACCGTCGAAGATTTCGTTGGGGTGGACAAACGTCGCGAGGGATTCGCGCAGCGAGATGCCGTAATAGCCGACGCCGGAGTGCACATGCTGCGGATCGGTGATGCAGCCTTGGATCAGCATTACCGTTGGCAGCTGGGGATTTCGTTCGCGTATGTCGTAGACTGTAACGTTTTCAGGCTCAAGCGTTTGCGTGATGGCGGCGATTCGTTCGGCGACTTTGAATTCCGCTTGCTGGATCGCGTGGTGCGCGTCGAGTTCGCCGAGGCCGGGGGCGATGCGGAAGTTGACGATCAAATGCGCATGTTGACTAAAACGCGAGATCGCCTCGCCGGGACCGGTCATGTCGAGGGTCGCGCTGCGTTGTACCGTGGTGCCGGCGCGAATCGTGCATTCGTAGGCCGCGGCGGCGATCACGGTCATGCCTGACAAACGATGGGTGCGTCCTGCGCCGACGTTCGCCACCGGTCCTAAGATGCCGGGAAACACGATGCCGTTGCCGGCGACTTTGTAGCGCGGTTCGACGATGTCGCGGACGCCGGTGATGCGCACGTTCTCGCCGGGCAGCGCCACGGCGAGGGACGCTTCGCTGATGCGCTGGTCCGCGAGCACGAGAGCGGTTAGCGCGCTTTCATCGACTTCGAGGCTTCGCTGTCGATAGGCGAAGCGGCTCCCCAAACGGATTTGCTCGACGGGAAATTCGGCTAGTTCGAGTTTCATGTCTACTGAGTTCTATCTTTACGAGGACGGGCGACCGGCCGGTCGCCCCTACAATCCATTGAATCGCGCCAAGGTTAATACGTTCTATTGAATCCCCATGATCTGGCGAAACTCTTTTAGATAGTCGTTGAGCTTCGGGCCAAGCTTCGGTGTGACGACGTAGCCGGGCGGCACTTGGAATTCTTGAAATTTGCTTTTCACGCCTTTCATGGCGGTGACTTTAGCCATCGTCGCCGCGTGAAGAGAACTTGGGAGAATTGTTAGAAACAAACCGAGGCAGATTGTGATGACGGTACGCATGAAGCCGAGCCTAAATAATTTGCGGCTTCGTTGCAAACTTGACAGCGATATTACTGGGTTCAAGAAAGATTTCTCCCTTCGGTCGAAATGACATGTTTTGACTATGGTTCACTTTGAATTCAACGCCGCAGTCGGCGATCTACCGCGAGTGACGCAAGCGCGGCAAGGCCGAATCGAAGCGGAGAGAGAATTAACGACAGAGATCACCGAGTATAAGATTAGCCCTCTTGGCTAAGCCGCTTCTTTAAGAATCTCTTTGATCCGTTTGATCACGTCGGCGGGTTGGCTGATGGTCTTGTCGATTTTTTTCTGCAGATCGGCGCCGTTCAGATAGCTCGTGCCGTCCCAGTCGATGAGCTTTTTCGCTTCATTCAAAAATCCTGCATCAGTCAACATCTTTTCAAAACCATCTCGTATTAATTTCAATCGATCCGGCGGCACGCCCGGCGCGGTGGCGAAGGGGCGGTCGAAGTCGGTGTAGGCGACCATGACGTCCATCAAATTCAGCGTCGGCTTGGCGCTCGCCGGCGCGAGATCGTAAACCGTTGGCGTCGCCTGTGGCAGCAAGCGGCTTTTCGCCGGTCCTTGTTGGACGACGATGGTCACGTAGCCTTGCTGCATCCAAGTCGGCCAGGGTGGACGCACCAGCGTGATGTCGGATGTCGCGCGGCAGTCGGCTTCGCCGCGTTCGACGCCGAGGTCGATTTCGCGCGCCGAACCGTAGCCGGTGACATGCTTGACTTTTAAGTCGAGAATCTCGCCGATCAAGTTGCTAAACGTATAACTGATGCTGCCGGTGCCGCCTTCGCCGAAACGCGCCGGAGTTTTGGCGTGGCGCATGGCGTCGATGCTGGTGTAGGGCGTGTCTTTGCGGCAGGCGATCATCATCGGCGCGCGATTGAAGCTGCCGAGCCAATTCAACTTGCGAAAATCCAGTTTGACTTCCGGCCGGCCGACCATTTGCTCCAGATAATTGGCGCGATTGACCGCCAATATCGTCAGGCCGTCGGGCTTGGCGATGTTATATAAATAATTCGCCGCGACGATGCCGCCGGCGCCCGCCATATTCTGCGCGATGATGTTGGGATGGCCGGGAATATATTTGCCGAGATAGCGCGCGGTCAGCCGGCCGGCGACATCGGTGGCGCCGCCGGGCGAAGTGGAAATAAGCATTTGAATGGTTTTACCTTCGAAGAAGGAACGCGGCTCGGCGCCGCTTACCAATGGTGGCGCGAAGAATGACAGCAGGCAAAGAGTTGCGAGCGAAATGAGTCGAATGATCATTGGACCTCGTCGGAAAATTTTTTTAGCTACGGTCTTAGCAGGCTCGGCTGGCGCTGTACAACGGCGCGCGAATCTGGGGCAGGGCGGGTCGCGACCCGCGCCTACGATTGTCGGACTATGCGGAGCGTATGAGCCGGTCGCAATTGTCGCGATGCGGAATGTTTTGCCCGTGTTTCGGTTGGGCTCGTTGACATTATCGGACGATATCGGATATTTCTTTTAGTCTGACAGTCGGCGGACTAGCCGCTGGCCATTGATCAACTCAAATCGAACGCGATTTATAGCTAGAGGAGGAATCTTATCGTGGTAATGCTAGGCACTGACATGAAAATTGCCGAGACTCCCACAGAGGGGCTCAAGGAATATGTAAAGCTCGATCCCTACACCGATTGGCTCAGGACCGAGGGCGTGAAAGTTTATCAAGAGTATTACTTCCCGAGCTTGGCGAAAATCGAGCTTGGCCCGTGGGAACGTAAGGGCGGCAAGGGCGCCGTGGTGCATATCAACAACAACCACATGCCCAACGATTGCCACGTCGTCGAGATCAACGCCGGCGCCAAGTCCGAGCCCGAGCATCACATGTACGAGCTGACGATTTACATCGTATCGGGCCGCGGCGCGACCAGCATCTGGCACGATGAGAAAAAGAAAAGCAGCTTTGAGTGGCAGGCGGGCAGTCTGTTTTCGATACCGCTCAATTCCTGGTACCAAAATTTCAACGGCAGCGGCCAAGAACCGGCGCGCTACATCGCCGTCACCAATGCGCCGCCGATGATGCGTCTGTACCGCGATCCTAAATTTATTTTCAATTGCGATTACATGTTCGACGGCCGCTATGCCGGCGAAGAGGATTACTTCAGCGGCAAGGGCAAGCTTTTCACCCGCCGTGTGTGGGAGTCGAACTTCATCGCCAATGCGCCGGATATGTTGCTGTACGGCTGGAAAGAGCGCGGCGCCGGCGGCATCAACGCGATGTTGGAAATGGCCGACAACAACACCAAGAGCCATATCTCCGAGTTTCCCATAGGCACCTATAAAAAAGCCCACCGCCACGGACCGGGCGCGCATTTGGTTTTGCTCAGCGGCACCGGCGGTTATTCGTTGATCTGGACCAAGGAAGACCGCTCCGACATGATCAAGTGCGATTGGGCGTTGGGTTCCATGGTCACCGTGCCCAACGACAACTGCTATCATCAGCACTTCAACTCTGGCACGACGCGGGCACGCTATCTCGCGCTGCGTCCCGGCGACATGGGTTTGTATAAAAAAGGCCGCGGCGGCGGCGGCGAGAACGCCGACAAGAGTCTCAAAGATGGCGGCTGGCAGGTCGAGTACGGCGACGAGGATCGCGAGATTCACGCGATCTTCGAAAAAGAGCTCAAGGCTCACGGCGCGATGTGCAAAATGAAAGCGTTCGTGCCCTGGTGCACCGGCGAGGTCGGACCGACCAGCGAGAGAGATACGTAAGCTACACAATAGTACGTTGCCCAATGCCGTTCATGGTGCGGATGACTCGCCATGAGCGGCATTTTTTTGTCCGAAATATTTTTTGTCGAGCGTCAACCGTTCGGCGGTTTTCTGCACAACGGACGTATCAAAAAATGGGTGCCACGGAACCCTTCGATACGGCGGCGCTATACGCCGCCTACTCAGGGAATCGGGAAAGCTCACTCGAAAAATATTGGATCTCACATTGCGCACGAACCGTCCGTTTTCCCGAGTAGCGGTCTTCTGAGAGCGCGTATCGAGGGGTTCTTAGTTACTTACGCTGCTGGAAGATTGGCCGGGGAACTTAATGCCAAGGCGCGGGAGCAATCTATTTCCGCTCTAACTTTAACCTTTCCGCCGCGCGCTGCACGAATGACGAGTCCAAATAAGCTCTCGCATCCCGATTCTTGATTCCTTGCGGATTAAATCGTTCGTGGAAGCCGGTGATCATGCCTTCGATGCCGGCTTGCCAGGGAAACGGTAGACCGTTGATGGCGTCGTATTGTTTTGAATAAGACTCGTAGGTGCGTTGCAGGATCACCGGATCGTTTTGACGGGTTGCGTCAAAGATCGCTTTGTAGCCGATCTCCCGATTGGCGCGAAAAATCTGCATGGCTTCGACGATGGCCGTGATGTAGTCTTCCACCGTTCTACGGTTGCGATCGCGGAAATTTCTCGTGACGGTCTGAGGCACGCCGGCGTAGGGCATTTTGAAATCGAGAAAGTTGGCCAACTCACGGTAGCCGGCTTTTTCCAGATCGTACTCGTTGGGCGGGTTCACGGTCACGCCGTCGACCAGGCCTTGTTTCATGGCGCTCGCGCGAGTTTGCGTGCCGCCGGCGAGATAAACCATCTGAACGTCTTTTCCTACAGCTAAGCCAATTTTTTCCAGGTAGAGTAGCGATGCGTATTCATCGAGACCGGCGCGGCCGACGCCCAACTTCTTGCCTTTCAAATCGAGCGGATTTCGGATCGCAGGATTGACCATCATGCGCAGCGGGATGTAGCGCGTCTCGGTCGCTAACACCACCAAGTCGAAACCGCCGGTGCCGATGGCGCGCGAGATCGCCGTGCCGCCGCCGTACATCACTTGAATATTGCCGCTCGCCAAGGCCGGCATGTAGGTCGACGGACCCTGCATCAAGACCATCTCGACATCGAGATTGTGCTTGGCGAACAGTCCCTCGCGCTTGGCGATCCAGCCCGGCGAAAAAGTCGCCGCCGGGGATGAGTAGGCGACGATGAGCTTGGTCGCTTGCGCGCCGGCCGAATCGAGATTGGCTGATGACAATATTAGCAGCGCGGCAAAAGCCGACATGAAAGCGTGATGAAGCATCGACATCTGCTTTAATCCACATCGGTGCGCTTTGGCAATCGGCGGTTCCGTCAGTTGGGTCGAATCATTTCAAAGTTACTGAGCGCGGGATCGTTTCGATAGGGTTCGGTTTTTCCCGTCAGAGAAAAGCCCAGACGCTGGTAGAATGCGATGGCGGCGTGATTGTTGCTCGTTACCAGCAAGAGCAAGCTTGGGATATTTTGCGCCCGTGCCCAATCTGAAACCGCTTCGACGAGAAGGCGGCCGATTCCTTGACGGCGATGCGTCGGCGCGACCCACATCGATACCAGCTCCGCCCGGGAGGGATCGTTTCGATCCAAAAATCCCGCGGCGATGCCTACCGCCACACCGCTATCCAGGGCGAGATAGCCGGTGGATTTTGTGCTGCTCAACTGGCTTGCGCGCATCAGCCAATCGGCATCCGTGAACTTGGCCTCTTCGGAATAAGTGGCGCTGAACGCGGTGGGCGTGTCCTGCAACGCCCGCAGGCGAATAGATTTGTAGGGCGCGACATTGGCGGTCGCGATAGGCTCGATGGCGATCATTATCTGCGGCCGAATTATTCCACAGCTTCTACCGTCCAGACACCGCTGAATTTGAGATAGAAGCATTCCACGCCTATCGACGGGATGTTGCTCTGCAAATACTCGGCGGCGCGGCGCAGTTCGGACTCGTAATGGCTGGCTTCGCGGTCTTCGTCGCATTCAAAAGCTTGCAGTCCGCCGTAGGCGCCGCAGTCGGTGTGAACCATCAACATCACGCGGTCGGTCCCGTGCAGTCGCATCGAAGTCGCGACCTGGCCGAGGGCGACGGCGCGAGCGGATTCTTCGGCCGGAGAGGCAAAGACTTTTGCCCCTCCGGGGATTTTCAGTAGGTCGAACATCAAGATGCCGCGTTTCTTTAAAAATTTGCGCGTGGCTAACTCAAACCGAGCGTCGTAGCATGAAACGACACACGCGTCGGCGCGATATTTTTCCGTCGGCGAATCGAAATGGAAAACTTTTTTCACGTCATTATCCGGCGCGCCGGGCTTTGATCTCGTTCAATAGTCTTTCGACCTCGTCGGACTTTTCCAGCGCCGCGAAACGATCCTCGATGCTGTCGCCGGCCATCTCGGCTTTGGCTTGGCCGACCGCCTCGGCCGTGCGCACCTTGTTGTTCATGCGCTCGAAGGTCGAGTTGTTGGTGCCGACAGCGATGGCGCTCTTGGCGTCGCTGGCCTTGGCGACGGCGCGGGCGCGGCGGTGTTGGGCGATCAGGACTTCGCTTTTCGATTGGGCTTCGGCGAGTTTTTGATCGAGCTTGTGCAGCGCCGATTTGAGATTTTCGACTTCGATCTTCTGATCCGCCACCAGCGAGTCGAAGCTGCCGGCCATCTGCTTGGAACTCATCGAGCGGTCCAGCGCCGCGCGGGCGAGATCGTCTTGCTTCTTGTCGACGGCGAGCTCGGCTTTGCGCAGCCACTCGGCTTCCTTTTCGATGTTCTCCTTCTGCTTTTTCTCCAGCACATGCTGGTCGGCGATGGCGATGGCGACCTGGGTTTTCACCTGCATGAGTTGGTTCTGCATGTCTAAAATAACTTGCTTGATCAGTTTCTCCGGGTCCTCAGCCTTATCGATCAGATCGTTTAGGTTGGCCCGAATCAGCGTTGATACCCTATCTAGTAACGACATATAAACCTCCTATCAGTTTAGTCAGCTGCGCGTTAAACCTTGCCGTCAGGTTTCGGCGTCTTATCGCCGATCATTTTAACCTTCGACAGCAATTCGGCGAACTGCATGCCGGAGAGAGACTCGAACAGCGCTGGGATCTGCGCCGCCATCGCGGTGATATCGCCGGTGATCTTGTTCATGCCGGTGGTGTCGCCGTTGCCGGTGGACACGATTGTGATCTTGTCGACGTTAGCCAGCGGCGAGGCGAGGGCCTTGACGATCTCCGGCATGTTGCTGATCAGCTTATCGATGACCGCCGCCTGGTTGTACTCCTTGTAGGCTTCGGCCTTGACGTTCATCGCCTTGGCTTCGGCCTCGCCTTTCTTGAAGATGATCTCCGCTTCCGCCTCACCGTTGGCGCGGGTTGCCGCGGCCTGGCCATCGGCCTCGAAAATCATTTTCTGCTTCTGGGCCTCCGCCAGCGTCTCGATCTTGCGCCGCTCGATCTCGGCTTGCTTGAGCACCGTGGCAACCAACTCGCGCTCGCGGCGCTGAATTTCCGCATCTTGCACGGCGATCTGCGCGGTCTTTTGCACCTGCTCGATCTTGACCTGTTCGGCGATGACCTGCTGCTGCATGATGTTGGTCTGGATCTCATAAGCCTTGTCGGCGGAAGCCTTCTGCTTCTGGACGGTTTCTAAAAAGTTCGCCTGCTTGATTTGGAGATCGCGCTGCGCTTCGGCTTGCGCTGCCAGTGAGAGTGTTTCCGCGAGCACGCGTTCTTTATCGGCCTGCGCCTTGGCGACGGCGGCAGCGCGCATGGCTTCGGCGCGTTTGATCGCCGTGTCACGCTCGGCTTCGGCGGCGGCCACGTCGGGGTCGCGCTTGATCCTCGCGACATCGGGCCTGCCCATGTTGCTGATGTATTCGTTTTTATCGCGGACTTCTTTGATCGTGAACGAGATCCCTTCCAAGCCCATCTTGTTGATATCCTCAGCGCAGGTGGAGCGCATGCGGTCGCCGACCATCTCGGGCTGCTTGACGATTTCTTCCACCGTAAGCTGTCCGATGATGCCGCGTAGATGGCCTTCGAGAACCAAGCGGATAAGTCCTTCACGTTCTTCCGGTGTCTTGGTCAAAAATTGTTCCGCCGCGGTCTGAATCGATTCGGGGTCCGACTTGACCTTGATCTGCGCGACGGCTTCGACCGTGACGGCGACGCCCTGTTTGGTGTAGAGATCCTGCTGCGGCGCGACGTCGAAGGACATTAGTTCCAGCGAAAGCAGCCGGCAATTCTCGACCATCGGGAAAATGATCGAGCCGCGCCCCTTGATGATGCGCGTGCCTCGAAAGCCGTAGACCACGAGAGCTTCATGAGGCCCAGCCTTGCGGTACAAGCGGGCGAACATCACCATCAGGAAAATAAGCGATAGCGCCATCAGGCCCGCGACAAAGAAAATCATTTCTAAATTCATCTTTCCTCCTTAGTCTGGTTTCGATGCGACGGTAGAATTTGTCAGCTCATCCCAAGCCCGCACGTAGGCGATGCCGCGCTCGTAGCGGGTGACGACTACTTCGGTGCCTTTGGCGATGGGCGCTTCATTGTCGCTGCGGGCCGGGGTGGCGCGCCGCGAGCCGACTTGGGAAAATATGATTTCGCCGGTGCCGGTGGCGCGGATCTCGCCGCTGACTTTGCCGAGCACGCCGATCATGTCGTAGTCCGCGGGATTCAAGTTCTCGTCTTTTTGAATCAAAACTTTGGCGACGAAGTAAAACATGATCGCGGCGCCGATCAGTCCGCTAGCGCCGGCGAGGCCGAGGCCGATGAGGAACCAGAAGCTCGAGTATCGCGTGATCAAATAACCGGTGCCGCCAAACCAGCTGAAGAAAGCCGCGACGGTGCCGAAATTGATCGGTGAAATCTCGCCGCCGTGGCCGCCGCCACCGGAGTGCGCGGCATGACCGTGGCCGCCGCCGATATGGAGGTGGAAATGCGGTAGATGCAAATCCATGCCGCCCAACAGCGAGAGTAAGCTCAGCACAAATCCAAAGGCAAAACAGATGAGGTAAAAATCACTCCAGCTCATGAATTGCGGCTCCTTTCGCTTGCCGGTTTGAGTACCTGAAGTAAGCGTTCGGCTAAACCGGTATTCTCAATGATGGCGCCCAACAGTACCAAGCACATGCGCGTGTCGTCATGCTTCGCGATGGTAACCAGCGCCTCGTGCAGGTCGAGATCGCGTTGAAAACGTTCAGCGCCGTTGATCAACCATAAATCCAATTTGTCTTCCAGCACGCCGAGATCGGAGACCAACTCGGTCGAATAGCCTTCGGGATCGTCGACCAGATAGCCGGGATGCACTTTGAAAAATCGCGCCAGCAACATGCGCGTCGGATTGGTCAGGTGCGGCCGCGCGCCGCTCTCGATCTGCGAGAGATAGGATTGGCTGATCGCTTTACCCGATTCGTTCTTAATCGAGCGAGCGACATCCTGCTGGGTCATCGCCCGTCCAAGGCCGCGCAGCGTCCCTTCGACTTCGCGCAGATATTTTAGTTTGTCACTGAGGTTCATATTGCAATTAGCGATACTATTATCACGATTTGTAATACTGTCACGCGCTAAGCCGGCGGCGGCGCGGCAGGCTTGGCCGAGCAGTAGAAGTTGTCCAACGTTGACGGAGGTTTAGTCTGTCGGTCCGGATCTATAACTTTGGCGGTGAAGAGTCGGGTTTGGCTGCTAAGTCGCGGCTCATGTGAACGGCGGCTTCCATGCCTTGGTAGTAGCCGGGGAGTTGTTTCTGCGCGCGGTAACTCATGCGTTCGTAGAATTGTTGAGCGCCTTGGTTACTGTCGCGCACTTCAAGAGCGATGTGGAAGATTCCACCTATCGTGGCGCATTTTTCCAGCCACTCAAGCAACTGGCGGCCGATGCCTGAGCGACGATGTTCGGCGGCGACCGCGAAGAGATCTAAATGCGCGTCGTCGTCGCCGTAGCGCATGATGCCAAAGCCGACGATGCGATCGTCGAGGCGCGCTACCAGCACGTTGACGTTAACGGCGCGAATGCTCGCTTCCACCCGCTTCACCGTCCAACGCCATTGCAGCCCGTATTCGATCAACTCGCGCGACATAACGGCGATGGCGCGGGCGTCCGCCAATCGCGCTAGTTTCAACGACAGTTCAGAACGGATCATGGCGTGTGCGGTTCACCAAGCGTTAGTTCAGTGCTGTTTGATAAAATCCGCGGCGCGTTCGGCGATCATCATGACGGTGTAATTGGTGTTGGCATGGACGACGGTGGGCATGATCGACGCGTCGCCGACCCACAGGTTGTCGAAGCCGTGCACACGCAGCTGTTGATCGACTACGGCCATTGGGTCAGAGGCGGAGCCCATCTTGCAGGTGCCGACGCCGTGATAGTAGCTGGTGTACGACGAACGCGCGAATTTTTCCCAGTCTTCGTTGACGCCGGGAGAAAATAACTCGCCGAAAAATTCGCTCAGGGGTTCGGTGCTGGTCAAACGTTGGACGAATTTCATCGCCGCCAACATTGCCGCGATATCTTTTGGATGTTCCAAGATCTGCGGATCGATGTTCGGTAAATCGTTCGGATCGGCACTTTGCAAAGTTAGTTTGCCGCGGTTGGTTTGCTCCAGGAGATTGCACGAGAAACCGAGCATGTCGCCGATGCCTGACACGCTGATCGCTTCACGCGGGATAATATGAAAGTTGAGATAGTCGCGCGCCGGGTCGGTTTTGAAATAAAGCTTCAAAGTCGGGCGGCCGCGCATTAGCGGTTTCTGATTCGCCAGATTGGCTTTGAAGGACATCGTCAGCATCGGGTGATCTTGATAGTTCTCGCCGATACCGGGCATGTCGTATACCACGGCAATTCCATGGCGCTTGAGCTGCACGCTCGGGCCGATGCCGGACAGCATTAAAATTTGCGGCGAGTGATAAACGCCGGCGCTGAGCACGACTTTGTCAGCGATGGCGGTTTGTTCCTGCCCATCTTTGCGATAGCGCACGCCAGTGACGCGCTTGCCGTTCAAGATCAGCGAGCTGACGGGAGCTTCATCGATGATTGTTAAATTTGTTCGCGGGCGCGCCGGATCGAGATACATCACCGTCGCCGACTGGCGCTTGCCATCTTTAGTGTTCCGCGCCACCGGCGCGACGCCGTGGGGGTTGGGAATATTTTGATCGACGAAACGGGGCACGCCGAGTTTGGCCAATGTTTCGAGCAAGGCTTTTTCTTGCGCGCCGAGCTCGATGTCGAACAGATGCTTGCGCTTGACGTAGATCGGCCCCGAGTTGCCATGGATCGGATCGCTAGGAAAATCTTGATCGGCCTCCATCCGTTTCAGTACCGGCAAGACTTTGTCCCACGCCCAATCGGGATTGCCCTGACTCGCCCAAGTATCGAGGTCGGCTTTGATCGGCCGCGGAATCGCCATCATGTTCACCGACGACCCGCCGCCGGTGATCCGTCCCGCCAGCGAATAGAACTCACTGCCGTCGTAATTGCGCTTGGTCGGGTACATCTGGATGTACGGACTTTCGAGTAAGACGTGACTGGTCTTCTCGGCATCGGCGACTACGTCGGGAATCGGCTGCGGGTCCGGCCCGGCTTCGAGCAGTAAAACTCTACGCTGCGGTTCTTCCGAAAGACGAGACGCCAACACGCAGCCCGCCGAGCCGCCGCCGACAACAATTACGTCGTAATGATCGGACATGTAAAACTCCCACAGAATCCCTCGCTACGCGCAGAGCGCTACTGGGTAAATCGGATGTATGTGATTGATTCCTAGCATGACTCCGTTGCCCCGAGTAGGCCGTGAGGCCGTAGCGAGGGGTTCTTCATTCAACTAATATCAAAATTTATATCTCACTCCCCTTTGAAATCCAACATTCCCTGAAACTCCAACCCTTCGATCTCTTGCAGCGTTCTTCCCGCGATGCCTTGGAGGTCGCCGTACATGCCGACGGTGGCTTGCATGACGCGGTCGATTTGTTCCTCGCGCTTGGCCCATTGACGGGTGATGGCTTTTTTCTCCACGTCCAAATCTTTTTGCATCGACGTGAATGCTTCGACAATCGCCTGAACTCTTTGGCGGAAGCGCGGACCGGTCAAATAGCCGTAGACCATTTCCATTTTTGTTTGTTGGCCTTCGCTCGCTTGGCGAGCGGCGGCGACTTCGATCAGGCTTTGGCGCAGCGATAGGGCAACCGGCAGTGCGACTTTGGGATCGGCAACCCAGACGCCGTCGACGAAGCCAAACGTGTCGATTTCCTTCGGCAGCGCCTGACTGATGATAACGGCGATCTCGGCCTTGGCCGCGCGCTGGTCTTCGCGCAGTTTGGGGAGCCAGCCGTCGCTCCAATTTTTTGTCCGCTTCGATTCCCAGAGGATCGTGCCGCAGATTTGATTCAATGGCCCCATGACTCGCTGTAAGACGTCGCCGCCGAATTCGCCCTTGGGCACCGGTAGGATCGTGTCGCGGGGGAATTTTGCCGTGAGCAAGGCTTCGAGTTCTAGCTCCTGGACTTCTCCTTGAAGTTGTTGCGAGCCTTGTTCGGCGCGCCGTTTTAAGTCTTCGATTTGTTTCTGCATCGCCGTGATGGTCTGATCCTTCTCCATCACTTTGAACTTCAACTCTTCTTCGGCTTCTTTCTTGGCCTTTTCGCGCTCGCTACCGAGATCGGCTTGAACTCGCTTGGCAACCGTCAATTCCAACTCGCGCATGGCGTCGTCCAGTTCGCGCTGCTTGCCGATCAGCGCAGCTTGAGCCTGCTGCGCCTCGGCGAGTTTCACATCGCGTTGTTTCAAAACTTCCTGCAGCGTGCTGATCTCTTTGGCTTTCTGATTGAGATCGTTGCCGAGAACCATTTTCGCTTTTTGCTGTTCTTCGGCGGCGATGCGGACGCGTTCTTGTTGCAGTTTCGCGGCGATTTGCTGGTCGAGGGTGGCTTTGTCTTTGGCAATTGATTCGGCTCGCTCGTTCAACGTTTGCTCGCGCTTGGCCATGTCGGCATCTTTTTGCGCCAAGCGTTGTTCGAACTGCCGCTTCACGTCGGCGAGCAGTGGCGCGGCGAGGGATTCCGTCAGTTTGATTTCGGTTTTGCACTGCGGACATACAACTGTGGGTTCGGCCATGGGATCTCCCGTTCGTGTTCGTGGTTCTGAGATAGGACGGATCCGAGCGATAGGACCGATCGGACGAATCGCAAGCGACTCATCATAGACTTATGAGTTTGAGCTCAGCCGGAAAAACTCCACGGCGTTGCCGCAGACCATTTTGTGTTTTTCGCCTGCCGGTATACCGGCGAAGTTTTTTTCGATGATCTTGAGCGACTCGGGCCAGTCGGTTTCTTGATGGGGAAAGTCCGAACCCCACATCAAGCGGTCAATGTTGATTTTGTCGCGCAGTTCGACGCCGACGCGGTCGAATTGAAAACCCCAGTAGCAGAACTCGCGAATATATTCGCTCGGCGGCCGCTTAAGCGGTTTGAATCCCAACAAACGCTCGGCCCAGCGATAATGGCGGTCGTAGCGTACATCCGCAGCTTGGAGAAAAAATGGAATCCAGCCAATCTGATTCTCGGCGAAGAATACGCGCAGGGTCGGAAAGCGGTCGAACAGCCCGGACAAAACCCATTGCACGGCTGGGATCGAGCCGTTGCCGCGCACCGGGCCGAAGCGGCCCACTTGATCGACCAGGTCATGGGTCAGTTTTTTTAAAATCTCTTCGGACTCGTTGGGATATTTGAACAGCGGCCCTTTGCGTTCGCCGCTGCGGTCGAGATCGACATGGACGCTGATCGGCATGTTCAATTCCAACGCGCGCGCCCAGAAGCGGTCGTCGGCTTCTGATGGATAAGCTTTGCCACTGGGAAAACCTTGCAGCAGGACGGTTGTAAAACCCGCCTTGGCGCAGAATTCCAGTTCAACGATCACGTCGGCCAACTCGCAACCCAAGGGCAAGATGCCGACGCTGAGCAGACGGTCGGGAGCCGTGGCGCAGTATTCTTCGACTAGCCAAGTGTTGTACGCGCGTAGGATCGCTTTATAAGCGTCGTTGTCTTCAACCCGGCGCCAAAACTTCGGCCCGCCTTGCTGGGAGGGAAATAACACTTCGGCGTCGATGCCATCGCGATCTTGTTCGCTGACGCGCTGCGCCGCGCTGCCGGTGCCGGGGGTGCCTTCGTAGCAGCCATCGAAGGGCACGTAGGCGTCGCGCCCTTTGCCGCCGTAAAGGTCGGCGGCCGCGGCGGCGCGTTTAATATTTGCCCCGATCATCCAAGCGTCGCTGCCGTTGTCTTGACGCACCAAGCGCGGCGCCTGTTCGCGATATTTTTCCGGCACGCGACCGAGCCAATGTTTCGAGTCGATTTCTAGATGCGAGTCGCCGGAGATGTAACGATAATTTCTAGCCACATTAGTGCTCCTTTAAACTTTGCCGCCGCGCTGCCGGTGAAATTGTTTTCGCAGGCTGATACTAGCGAAAACCCGCCGCTCTTCCAAGCGAATCGGAAGTGTTGCCAAAATCGCTGGACAATGCGCCATGTTCCGGTTTAGAAATGGTTGTCACGGTCTCAGTTTTTCATTGGGAGGAATCTAAATGACGCTGGTTGTAGGTGTGGCGACGCCGCGAGTTGAAGCGGTAGCGAAAGTTACAGGCACGGCGCAGTACAGCGCCGATCTCAATTTACCAGATACACTATGGGGCCGCTGTCTGCGTAGTCCGATCGCCTACGGCCGGATCAAGCGTATCGATACCAGCAAAGCTTGGCAGATTTCGGGCGTCAAGGCGGTGATCACCGGCCTCGACGTGCCGGGATTGAGAATCGGCCGGTGCATCTACGACACGCCCGTGATGGCGGACGGCGTGGTTCGCTTCATCGGCGAGAAAGTTGCGGCCGTGGCGGCGGAAAGTAAAGCGGCAGCGGAAGCGGCGCTGGAACTGATCGAGGTGGACTACGAAGAATTGGAACCGCTGCTCGATCCAGTGGTGGCGACCAAAGACGGCTCGACGGTGCTGCATCCCGATTTGCTTTCTTACAAAGGCTTGCCCGTGCCGGTGGAAAAAGCCGGCAATGTCTTCGCCTATTTGAAATGGGGCAAGGGCGATATTGACGAAGGCTTCAAGCAGGCCGACATCGTCGTCGAAAATAATTTCACCACGCAAGTGACGCATCAGTCTTATCTCGAACCGCACGCCTGCGTGGTCGACGCCAAAGCGGATGGCAGCGCGGATATCTGGTCATGCAGCAAGACGCCCTACGCGGTGCGCGGCCAGCTGTCGAACTGCATCGGCATCGCCAAAGAAAAATTTGTTTTCCATCCCATGCACATTGGCGGCGACTTTGGCGGCAAGGGCGGCTTCATGGACGTGGCGGTGGGTTACTTTCTCTCGAAGAAGGCCGGCCAGCCGGTAAAAATGGTCATGGACTACACCGAGGAATTGACTGCCGGCAATCCGCGACATGCGTCGATCATCAAGATCAAAACCGGCGTCAAGAAGAGCGGCAAGATCGTCGCGCACCACATGGAATTTCTTTTCGATAGCGGCGCCTATGCGTCGATGAAGCCGGCCGGTTATCTGATCGGCGCGTCGACCTGCGCCGGGCCGTACAAGATCGCCAATTGCTTGATCGAAGAGCGGATGGTCTACACCAACAAAATTCCTTGCGGCCACATGCGCGCGCCGGGCGATCCTCAAGGTTTTTTCGCCAACGAGAGCCAGCTCGACATGGTGGCGCGCAAGCTCGGCATGGACCCGGCGGAGTTCAAACGCAAAAATATGTTGCACGACGGCGACGAGACGCCGATCGGCGGCCATATCTCGCATATTCGCGGCGACGAAGCGTTGGACAAGGCGATCCAGCTCGCCGGCTATAACAAACCTAAAGCGAAAAACATCGGCCGCGGTTTGGCGTTTTCCGAATGGAGCCCGAGCGGCGGCGAGGGCAGCGTGTTCGTCACTATCGAAGAAGATGGCAAGGTGAAAATCATTTCACCCGTCGTCGATCAGGGCGCCGGCGTGTTGACGGTGATCGTCGCCGTGGTCGGCCAAGAGCTGCAAGTGCCGGCGGCGGACATTCAGTTGAAACAAGCCGACAGCACGATCGTGCCGAGCGACGGCGGCGTCGGCGGCAGCCGCGCCACGCGGGTTTACGGCAACGCGTCCTTCGAAGCGGGCACCAAGGCGCGCGAAGAGTTGTTCCTGTTCGCGGCCCAAGCGCTGGAGGTCGATCCCAAGGAATTGACCACCGACAAGGGCGAAATTTTTCACAAACAATCGAAACGCAAGATGAGCTTCGCTGAAGTGGTGAAGTTCAAAGGCGCGCCGATCTACGTGCGCGGTTATTACAAAAGCTCGGAGAAGTCGCACGACGCCTCGGTGTCGGCGCAGATCGCCGAAGTGCATGTCGATCCGGAGACCGGCCAGGTGACGTTGCGCAACATGGTTTCGGCGCACAGCACCGGAAAAATTATCAATCCCTTGATGCATCAAGGCCAGGTCGAAGGCGGTATCGTCTTCGGTCTCGGCTACGCGTTGACCGAAGAAGTGTTGTTCGATGACGGCGGCCGGATCACGACGAGCAACTTCGGCGAATTCAAAATCCCCAACATCACCGACATCCCGCCGTTAAAAACTCACGTCGCCGAAAGCGTGCCGGCCGGACCGGGGCCGTATAATTCTCTCGCCATCGGCGAAGTCGCCAACACGCCGACCGCCGCGGCGGTTGCCAACGCCGTCGCCGACGCCTGCGGCGTGCGCATCACCGATCTGCCGGTGACATCGGAAAAGGTTTATCGGGCGCTGAGAGCTAAACACTAAGTTTCGGGTTTCGCGTTAACTCGAAACTCAAAACCCGGAACTCGAAACTGCGATAGACGAGGGATTTTTTATGGCTGAGTCATTGCGTTACTACATAGCCCACAATGGCGGCTTGAAGGTCATGGAGAACCGTTCCGGCGCGATGCAAACCGTCGCCGAGCACTTTCCTGGCGTGACGCTGGAGCATTTGATCGGCTGCATTGAGAAACCGGAAATTGTTTTTGCTGCGGTCGCGTTCGACGGTGGCTACCGATCCGAAGATGCCGGCAAGAGTTGGACGAAGATCATGGACGGCGACGTACGCACGTTTACCGTGGACCCGCACGACGAGCACGTCGTTTACATGGGGATCGGACCGATCCGCTTGTTCCGCAGCGAAGACGGCGGCAAGAAATTTGAGCCGCTCGACGGCATGCTCGACTTTGGCAATGAAGTTACTCAGAAGTGGGGCGTGCCGGCGCAGCTAAAGGGCGTCGAGTTTCCCCATGTGCGCCATATCTTTGTTCATCCCGACGATCGGAATTTGCTCTGGGTTCTGCTCGAACACGGCGGCGTCCTGCTCAGCCGCGACCGTGGCAAGACCTGGTATGACCGCAGCGTCGGCATCGACTACGTCGACATGCATTACATCGAAAATTTTCCCGGCAGCAAAGAGCGTTACTTCGTCTCGTCAGCGCGCGGCTTTTTCCGCACCGATAATAGCGGCGAACACTGGCGGCGCGCCGAGACCGGCATGCCCTGGGCGTACACCGAGATGCAAAGCTACTCCCATGAGTGGCACTTCATGCCCGGCGGGCGCATGGTGCTGTGCGGCGGCAAAGGTTCGCCAGGCGTATGGCGTCGCGACCGCCACTCGCCGCTCGGCCATATTCTCTTGAGCGATGACTACGGCGAGCGCTGGCGCAACTCGACCAAGGGTTTGGAAAAAGAGAATGAATGGATGCCCTGGGTATTGCTGCAACATCCCACCGACAAGAACGCGCTGTTCTGCGGCATGGGCGACGGCTCGCGCGGCTACGGCTTCGACGCGCGCATCACGGGCAAGGGCGGTTTTTACACGAGCCGCGACCGTGGCGACTCGTGGGAGCCGGTGTTGAAGGACACGCCGTCGGTGCTGACCGCGTGGGTGGCGGCGAATTGAAGAAATCTTCACCACGGAGGGCACAGAGGGGAGAATTTGGTTTCGGATATTTAACCGCAAAGAACGCAAAGTACGCAAAGGGGAAAAGTCATTTCTGAACTTGGCGCCTTTGCGCCTTGGCGGGATGAATTCCGCGTTCGTCTGGTGTAGGGGCGACCGGCCGGTCGCCCTCTTATTCATCGCAATGAAAATTCTAATCCGCACGCTCGTGCTATTTTTCTTCGCGACGCTGACTTCCGCCGGAGCCCAGCAAAAAGTTCGGCTCAACTGGGGCGCGATCAGCGGCGTCATGAGCCCGATCTGGGTGGCGCGGGAAGAAGGGCTGTTCAAGAAACATGGCCTCGATCTCGAACTGATTCACATCGCTTCCACTTCCAAAGCCATTCAGTCGATGCTTGCGGGCGAAATTCAATTCACCACCGCGGATGCGTTGAATTCGATTCAAGCCGTCGCCGCGGGCGCCGATGTCGTGATGGTTTGCGAGGGCGTCAATCGCTTCGTCTTCTCGATCATGGCGCGGCCGGAGATCAAGCGCGCAGTGGATTTGCGAGGCAAGAAGATTGGCATCACGCGCATCGGCTCGTCGACCCACACGGCGGTGCTTCATGTCGTCAACAAAGCGGGTCTGGGGCCCAACGATTATACTTTGCTCCAACTTGGCGAGGTGCCGAACATCTTGACGACGCTGCTTGCCGGCCAGATCGACGCCGGCGCGCTGTCGCCGCCGACCAACAGCCGGGCGAAAAAATCTGGGCTGCATGAACTGGTCAACCTCGGTGTCGATGGGCCGGAGTATCCTTCGACGGTGATCGCCAGCACGCGCGCATACGTCAAAGCGAATCCGGATAATACCCGGCGCATGGTGCGCGCGTTGGGGGAAGGCTTGCACATCTTCAAGACCAACCGGCAGATTGGCATGAAATCGATCCAAAAATATGCGCGCTTGAAAGAGGCGGACATCGTCGAGGACACGTACAATCAATTTCGCGATGCTTTCGATTCTTTGCCGTACGTGAGCCGAAGCGGGATCGCTTCGTTGATCGCGGGCTTGGGCGAGAAAGACACCAAGATTCGCCAGCTCAAGTTCGAAGATGTGGCGGACATGCGCTTTGTCACGGAAGTGGAAAAAGAGGGCTTCTTTAAGAAGCTCAAATAACAATCGACGTTGGAGGTCGGTAATGAAACTCAAACTAGTATTTTTGGCCGTCGCGATTTTGTCGCTGAGTCGGTTGGATGATTTAGGAGCGCAGATGAAAGAGTTAAAAAAAATTCGCGTCAATGTTTTTCGTGTCGACGCGGCCACCGTGGCGGCCAAGGTGCGGGGATTTTTTGCCGCCGAAGGCTTGGAAGTCGAGACCACCGAGACGCCGAACTCCACGGATCAAATGCGCGGCCTGAGCCAAGGCAAATACGACTTGGTCTCGACGGCGTTCGATAACGTGCTGGCGTGGTCGGGGCGTGAAGGGACGGAGATGGTCGCTGTCGCGCAGATTTCCGATAAGACCGTGCTGCCGATTTTCGTTCGGCCGGAAATCAAAAGTTGGAGCGATCTCAAAGGCAAGAAGCTAGCCGCGGATGCCGTCGATACGGCGTTCGCATTAGTTTTGCGGCGCGTGTTGCTGGCGAATGGTTTGGATATGACCAAGGGCGATTACGAACTCGTCGCACTCGGCGCCACCGGCGCGCGGTTGGATTCGATGATCAAAGGCGAGACCTTCGCCGGTGTTTTGAATCCGCCTTTCGATATCAAAGCGCTCGATGCCGGCATGCGCAAGATCGGCGACTCCAAAGAAGTGCTGCCCGATTATCCCAACACGATCTTCGCCGTGAGCCGCGAATGGAGCCAAAAGAATCGCGACACCGTTCTCAGTTTTCTTCGTGCATGGCTAAAAGCGGGAGCGTGGGCGAAGGACCCGGCCAATCGTGAAGCGGCAGTCAAAATGGTCGGCGCCGAGTTGAAACTCAATCCCAAGCAAGCCGAAGCGAGCGTCGACGAGCTATCGACGACCGGCAATCTAAATCTGCCGGGCCTGCAAATCGTTCTCGATCTGCGCAATCAATTCGGCTTCAAACTGCCCAAAGGCGACAAGCTGCCGGTGTATTTCGACGCAGCGTTTATCGATGGGGCGAAGGGGAAGTAGGTGATTAGTTGTTAGTTGTCAGACTGATCGGATTGACAATCTGGGAACTGAGCACTGGCAACTGATCAGGCGTAGGGTGCGCTTGCGCACCGTCCTAGGCGCGGTGGCACCTGTAGGTTGCGAAATCGTGATTATTCGATGAATTGGCAACGAAACTTTTGCATCACCGCCATGTTGGCTGGCGCAGTTACACTTGTCGTCATCGATGGCGTTGCCGGATTCATGAGCTTAGTCCTTGTCTATCCAACGATACTTGTAAGTGTTCATTTTGCCGATCGGATCGCTTTCAAATATTCGAGTATCTCTCGGCAGCTTCAAATATGTTTGCTCGCTAGCGTCATTGCAGCCGAGGCAATCATATTTATCGTGTGGTTCCTTAAAGGCGCGGACACAGTTTGGTGGGGTTGGCGCTTACTAATTTGTTACGCTGGTGCTGTGATGGTGATTGCGGAGCGACTCTGGCGGTACTCTGTGTCACCTAATAGGTAGTAACTTGAAGTCCCCTTGTCCACTCACCAATGGTCTCGGATTGGTGCGCAAGCGCACCCTACTAATAACCGAATCCGTATAGCCGCGCACAGTTGTCCCACAAATATTTGCGTTTGCTCTGATCGCTGAACGGCATTTTTAAAAAACTATCCACCGCGTGGGGGAATTTTACGTCCAAATGCGGGTAGTCGGTGGAGAAAACGATGTTGTCTTCGAGGCCGAACTCGGGGATGAATTTGGCGATGTGCTCGTCGCATTCCACCGCGCCCCAGCACTGGCGTTGAAAATATTCCAGCGGTTCGAGTTTCATTTCCGGATGTTCGGCGGCGCCGGTGAGTTCGGCGTATTCGCCCATTCTCCAAAGCAGCCACGGCAGCCAGGCGCAGTTGTCCCACGTGAATTTCCGCTTGCTCTGGTCGCGCAATCGACAGTCAAATCTAATCTCCCAACTGCCGGATTTCGGATTGAGTCTCCCGCTTATTGGTCCTGAAAAAAAATGCAATCGCGATCAGTCCCACATAGATAAGCGCGATGAGAAAGAATAAGTCCTGATACGCGCGCGCGAGCGCTTGGGTGATGAGCGTGTGGGCGAGCAGGGACTCGGCGCGCTCTTCCACGGCGAGACCGAATTGTCCGGCCTGAACCAAAAGCCCGCGGATGTGCGCGAGCGCCTCGAAGCGCTCGCTAGTGACAAACGCCGCGCCTTGCAGAGGCGGGATGGAGTAAAGATTCATATAAGCGTAGCGCTCGAGGAGAAAACTGAAAACTCCGACGCCGAACGCTTCTCCCAGTCCTCGGCTCATGCCGATGATGCCGCTGCCCATGCGCGCTCGGCCCTCCGGCAACGCGCCCAGGGCTAGCGTGTTGAGCGGCGCGTTCAAGCTCGACTCGCCGAAGCTCTTCAAGCACAGGAAAACGAAGATCATCGTCACCGTGGTCCATAACGTCATCGTCGACAGGCCGTAGACCGCGATGAAGAGAATGACGAAACCGGATACGATCGGTACGCGCGGACCCAGCCGGTCGCTCAAGCTCCCCGCTAGGGGCGACCACAGGCCGGTGATCACCGCGCCGGGCAGAAGAAAGATCCCGGCTTGGGTGGGGCTATAGTTGAGCGCCTTCTGAAGAAATAGCGAAACTAAAAAACTGGCGCCGCGGAACGCGAAGACGCGCAGAAAAATCAAAATATTCGCTATGCTGAAATTGGTATTGCGAAAATAACCCAGCTCCAAGAACGGCTGCTTCGCTCTAGTTTCAGCCAGCAGAAAGAGCACGGTCAGGATCGCGGCCGCGATGAACAGGCCGACGATGAATCGGCTGCCCCAGCCTTCTTCCTGGCCCAGGCTGAGAGCGAGCAGCAGCGCGATTGTCGCGCCGATCATCGTCACCAGACCGAAAGCGTCTAGTGGCGCCGCCGCCGCGGCGTGAGACTGCGTGCGCGGGAGAATGTAGTAGCCGGCGACAATGCTCAGCAAGCCGGTCGGGAGATTGATGTAAAAGATCGCGCGCCAATGCACATGTTCCACCAGATAACCGCCTAGAATTGGGCCGAGGAAGGGGCCCAAGGACCAACCGGTCATGAACAGCCCCATCGCCAAGCCGCGCTCGTTGCGTGGAAAGGCCTCGAACATGATCGCCATCGCCACACCCAGAAGCGGCCCCGCGCCGATCCCTTGAATGATGCGAAAAAAAATCAACGATTCGGTATTCCAAGAGAGCGAACAGAGCAACGATCCCGCGGTGAAAATGGCCGTACTAACGATGAAGACATTGCGATCGCCGAGGCGATCCCCCAACCAGCCGACGCAGGGAATAAGCACCGTGCGGGTGATCATAAAGCCGGTCAGCACCCACTGAATGCGATTCAAAGAAGTGCCGAAGGACGACATCATGGTAGGGATCGCGATATTCACCGCCGTCACGCTCAAGCCCACGGATAATGTTCCGAGAAATAGCGTGATCGCAATCGACCACTTGCGAAAACCGTCGAAACTTTGAAGATGGCTCAACGCGGGATTCATTGGACCGTTCAGTGAGAATGTTTTTTGATCCGCACCACGACGAGCATGCCTACTCTTAGCGCGCCGTTAGTATTTGTCACGGAGATCTTGACCGGCAGCCGCTGGGTCGACTTGATGAACTGCCCGGTGAGCTTCTGCGGTGTAAACAGGGAAAACTCCGAAACCGTGGCGCCGCCAACTTCGATCACCTTGCCGCCAAATTGCTCATCCGGGTAGGAATCCACCTTGATGATCACCGGGCTGCCGGGCCGAATAAAGCGAATCTCGGTTTCTTCGACGTTGGCCTCGATCCAGTAGCGGCTGGCGTCGACGACCATATAGATCGGATGACCGCTTTGAATCACTTCTCCTGTGTGAGCGTTCTTTTTCACCACAATCCCAGCGACGGGACTGTGAATCGTCGTCAGTTGCAGCTTGCGGTTCAAGTCGGCCAGCACGGCTTCGGCGCGCCGCACGTCGGCGCCGCGGGCCTGAAGATCAGCTTCCATGACCGCTGTTTCTTTTGCCTTGATCCGCGCCAAATCCAACGTGGACTCGCCCTCTTTGATTTTCTCCTGCATGGTCGATGTCTGCGCCTCGGCCTGGCGCAGGCTGGTTTTTGCCCGCTCCAATTCCTGCTCGGCCACCAGCGCTCGATCGAAGAGCTTATGATTCCTCGACCAGTCCTCTTTCACCTGATCGGCATGGGCACGCGCGTCATCGAATTGGTGGCGCGAAGCTCTGACCGCGGCCTCCGCTTTCACCACTTCTTCTTTTTGTCTGACGACGTGTAATTCGATCTCCTTTGCCCCTTGCTGCGCCTTGTTACGCAAGCGGTCCGCCTCCGCTTCGGCTTGTTGGAGCAAGATCTCCAGCTCGCGGCGATCCAGCGTTGCGAGCACTTCCTGGCGGGCTACCAGGTCGCCTTCCTCTTTGGTGAGTGAACTGAGCTTGGCGGTCAGTTCCGCGCTAACCGCCACGATCTCGGCTTTGATGCGGGCGTCGTCCGTGGAGACGTACCCCGAGGTTCGCCACCACCACACGCCAAACCCGCCAACGGCGGCGATAAAGGCTGCCAGAGCAACGAACGTCTTCCAGGATTGAAAGGTCATATCAAAAACCGCGTGGCGAAGGGGAAATATCGAATACGTTTCAAGTTTCGAGTTTGGGGTTTCGAGTTCGGGGAGGGGAAACCCGAAACTTGTAACCCGAAACCCGAAACTGTCTTAGTACCCAAAACCATAAAGTCGCCCGTAGTTGCGTAGGGTGCGCTTGCGCACCGTCAGTTGTGCGGTGGTGACCTCGGAATGGTGCGCAAGCGCGCCCTACTCGGTCTTAATATCCAAACCCATACAGCCGGGCGCAATTGTCCCAGAGATATTTCCGCTTGCTTTGATCGGTAAAGGGCATTTTCAAAAAGCTTTCCACGGCGTGCGGATACTTCACGTCCAAGTGCGGATAGTCGGTAGAGAAGACGATGTTATCTTCGAGGCCGAACTCAGGGATGAACTTCGCGACATGTTCGTCGCACTCCACGGCGCCCCAGCACTGGCGTTGAAAATATTCCAGCGGTTCGAGTTTCATTTCCGGATGTTCAGCGGCGCCGGTGAGTTCGGCGTATTCGCCCATTCTCCAAAGCAGCCACGGCAGCCACGCGCAGTTGCCTTCTAAGAACGCCACTTTCAGTTTCGGGAAACGCTCCATGACGCCGCCGTAGATCATGTCGGCGCAGGCGTGCATGTTGGCCATCGGAAACGACAGGGTGTTGAACATGGCGAAGCTTGGGATCAAATCCGAGATCGCCGGTTGCGGCAGGAACACGCGGCCGGCTTCGTGGAAGCCGACGGGCACGTTTAGTTTTTGGCATTCTTCCCAGAGCGGATCGTAGTAGGGATCGCTCCACATTTTGCCGTTGACGTGGTTGGGACGCATGAGGATGCTTTTGAAGCCGAGCTCTTTGACGATGCGGCGAGTTTCCTCGACCGCGGATGAGACATCGTGCGGCGCGACGATGGCAGCGCCGAACATTCTTTCCGGAGCGACTTTGCAAAAATCATGCATCCAGTCGTTGTAGGCTTTGGCGATGGCGGCGGCGAGTTCGGGATCGAGGCCGTCGACGGCGAGGACGAACAGGCCGCGGCTCGGATAGAGAATCGCCACGTCCAGACCTTCCTTGTCCATGGCGCCAACCTGGGCAATGTTGTCGAAGTCGCGCGCTTCCTCTTCGGGATAACGTTCGTTGAGGATCTTCTCACGAATTGGCCGCAGCGCTGGGATCGGTTTCGGCGTTGGCCGCGGCATGATCTTGCCGTCGACTTGCACGCCGAGATCGCGCTTGTGGCGGTTGAGTCCGATGGGCGCGCGATCGAGAAATTTCTTGTCGATATATTTTTGCCACAGATCGCAAGGCTCCATGACGTGCATATCCGAGTCCATCGCTTTGAAACCGTTTTTCATGAAGTACTCCCAGAGAAAAATTCGCGCTAGACCATCGAATAACAAAGGATCACGCGGCTGTCAATTTGAGCGGAGAAGAGCTTGATCTCGCCAGAGCGCTGGCGCTGAAATATTTTCTTGTCTGCGATCGCCTTAGCAGGATCCTGAAAAAACTTTCGGAGTCCTTCGCCGGGCTCATGACGAACGGAACAGAGGTAAAAATCATTGAGGAAAATCCGTTCATGCTGAGCCCTTCGTCACGGCTCAGGACAGGCTTGTCGAAGCATGTTCCGATTTTTTCAGCACCCTGTTAGCGTACTAATCGGCGCGCGCGCAGGGAGTTGCATCGACTGAACTACGCCACGGCTTTGGATTGGCCCTTCTCGACGCGCTCACGAAGCCGCGGATAGAAACGCAGCGGGTTGTCCCAGAAGATTTTGCGCTTCAGTTCATCGCTGACATCTTTGCGATTGATCAGATTGGGAATGTCGTGGCTGAAGTCGCGTTGGTCGCGTTCGTGCGGGTAGTCCGACGCCCAGATGAGCGCGTTGTCATTCGCCACTTGCGCGGCCAGCGGCAGGGCCGACTCTTCGACTTCGACGGCGAAATAGATGTTGCCCTTCTTGACGTACTCGCTCGGTTTCAACTTGCAGCGCGGCGAGTAATGGCCTTTGCGTTCTTGTTCTTCGTCCATGCGGTCCATCATGTAGGGCACCCAGCCGACGCCGCACTCGATGCAGCCGAATTTGAAATTGGGGAACAATTCGAAAATGCCTTCGAACATCAACGCGGTGAACTGGCGAATCTGCGCGAAGGGATGTTCTAAGGTGTGGCCGATGGTGAAATTGTTGACCGCATCCAAGCCGAGGGACGGCATGCTGAGACCGCCGTGCGTCGACACCGGCACGTCGAGTCTCTGCGCTTCTTCCCAAAGCGGATAAAATTCCGGACCGCTGTAAAGTCTTCCGCCTGGCGCCACCGCAGGCAAGACCGCGCCGACCATTCCTAATTCGGTCACCGTGCGGCGCAGTTCTTTGACAGCTTCGCCGATGTCTTGAATCGGCAACAACGCGACGCCGACCAAACGCGGGCTCACCGCCATGAACTTGTTGTAGAGCCAATCGTTGTACGCCTTGGCCATGCAGATCGCCCAGTCGTGATCTTGAATCGCGCCGTGGGTGAGGCCCTGGGTCGGATAAAGTACCGTCAGTTCGATTTTGTTGATGTCGAGGAAGCGCAGCCAATCTTGCGCGTTCGGTCCCGTGCCGCCACCGGCCCAGCCACCTTTCTTGCGCAGCGAGCGCAGAAAGCCGTCCATGGTGAGACCGGGCCAGAACGAGTAGCTGTGATGCCATTCGAGATCGTTGTACGGCGGGCCGATGAACTCGCGCAGCTCCGAGTCGAGTTCCATCACGTGGCCGTCGGCATCGATGATTCTGTAGTCGGACATGTTCGTCTCCTATGAGTTTCGGGTTTCGTGTTTGGTCGAGCAAAGCGACTATCAAGATGTTCCGAACTTCCCCCTTTGAAAAAGGGGGACTGAGGGGGATTTAAAACTCGACGCAAAAAAAAATCCCCCTTCCCCCCTTTTTTAAAGGGGGGATCAATAAGCTAAGTGTTTCTAGTATTCTCCGTAAACAATTCTTCCACGCTCAAATTTCGCCCGAGCATGCCTTGCTGGCTCGCGAACTTAATCAGGTTCTCCACGTCGTTGTGGTTCTCTTTTAGCCCTTGGTAAAACGGGTCCTTGCCGAAAAATTTTCTTTCCTCTTCCAAATAGGAGCGGCCCCAAGCGAAGCTCAGCCGGTGCGGTTGTTCCATGAATTCGTTATACGCTTTGCGCGATGCTAAGAGCGCTTCGTAAAGACTGGTCGCCACCCAGGGATCGCGGTCGAGGATTTCTTTTTTGATCACCACCGGGTGCATGATCGGGAAAACTTTGGTGCGTTTATAATACTCGCGCTCTTCTTTTTCGAATTCGGGAAACAAGCGCTCGACCGTGCCGTCGCCGCGAATCCAACGTTGCGGTAGATCAGGTTCGACTTCGGCGTCGACTTTGCCTTCGACCAGCAGGTCTTCGAGCTTGCGGTTGTCTTCGACGAATTCGACTTTGATGTGCGGCGGTAGTTTGAAGCCGACGTGTTCCTTATTCACAATCACCCAGGTGACATCGCCGACGCCGAGATCGTAGCTGTTCATCAGCATGCCTTTACTGACTAGCGCGAGGGTGTTTTCATAACTGCGCAGGCCGATACGGCCGCCTTTAAGGTCAGAAGGCTTCTTGATGCCGGAGCCGGCTTTGATGAAGCAAAATTTATGACCCCACATTCTGCGGGGAAAAAATGGGATGGCTTGTAGCCGGTCGATGTCCTGGCCGCGCGCGACCAGATAGGACGACATGGAAAACTCGCAGGCGTCGTACTCGCCGTAGTGAAACATCCGTTCGTGGCGGATGCCGCTTTCCACCGTGATGACGTTCAAGTCGAGGCCCTGGGCTTCGATCAGGCCGTCGCGCAGTGGTTGCAGGTAGTCATATTTATCGAAGGCGATGGTGAGTTTGAGTTTGGCCATAAAATTGTCTCCAATTATTTCTTGCCGTAGAGCCGATCGATGAAGCCGTTGCTTTCCAACTCCTTGACCAAATCCATATCGGCAAATCGCAGCGGATTCAATTCCGCCGTGCCCGGCTTGGTGCGGTCGAGATCTTGGAGCGTGAACTGAATGCCTTTGATCGACGGGTAGGGTTTGGGCAGATAGTCGGCGGCGATGAATTTATAAGCTTGATTGAGAATGTCGGGATCGGAGATGCGCGTGTTCTTCGCCATGATCTTTTTGGTTTCTTCCGGGTGGGTCTTGGTGAAATGGATCGCTTCCACCAGGCCGCGCATGAAGCCGCGCGCGGTGTCGCGCTGTTCGGTCAGATATTTTTTGCTGGCGACAGCCGAGACCGTCAACGATTCGAAGCCGTAGTCGAAAACGTCTAGCAAAGTGCGAAAGCCGAACTTCTCCGCCGCCCAACGATCCTCGACGGTGAGCATGGTGCCGGAGATTTGGCCGTTCTTCATCGCTGCCAGCCGGTCGGGTGAGTTGCCGATCTGCAGAATGGCGACGTCTTTCTCCGGATCGAGGCCGGCTTTGCGGAGGGCGAAGCGCAGGATGAAATCCGACGAGCTGCCGAAGCGCGACACCGCCACCCGTTTCCCCTTGAGCTGGGCGCCGGTTTGAATGTCTTTGGCCACGCCAAAATAGCGCGGCCCGGCGGCGGAGTGAAACGTCGAGAACAACACCAAGTCGGTGCCGGCGAGATTGCTGACGATCGCTTGCGACCCGCTGGTGATCGAGATCGGAATGTTGCCGTTGAGCATGCCCTGAATCAAAATGCCGCCGCCTTGGACGTAAAGCACCTGGGCGTCGAGGCCATGCTTCTTGAAAAAGCCGATATCGCGCGCCACCCACACGACGGTGTTGTTGGCGCCAATGGTCGAGTAGGCGAGGTTGATGTCTTTGCTCCACGCCGGCGCCGGTTGACTCAGTAAGCTTGCCGCGAGTGCTAGGCAAATGAGCAAGCGAGTTCTAATCATCTCGGCGATCATAAAAGTCAGTTGCGTCGCTGTCAATCTATCTGGTGATTTCATTGACACACATGGGAGCGGGTGTTAAGTCACAGTCAAGTTTAACTAAAGGAGAATATTATGCGCTTCGATGGTAAATCGGTGATTATCACCGGCGGCGGCGGCAAGATCGGTAAGGCTTATGCGTTGGGATTCGCCAAAGAAGGCGCCAAGGTTGCGCTGCCGGATATCGCCAGCGCCGATCATGTGGTCAAAGCGATTCGCGACATGGGCGGGACGGCGATCAGCATGGCCTGCGATGTGTCCGACGAAAAAAGCGTCAAGGCGATGGTCGATGAGGTGGCCAAACAATTCGGCAGCGTCGATGTTCTGGTCAACAATGCCGCCTACTTCATGACCGTAAAGAAAAGCATGTTCTGGGAAATGGAGGTCGACGAGTTCGACAAGGCGATGGCGGTCAACGTGCGCGGCTCGTGGCTGTGCGCCAAGGCGGCGTTTCCGTACATGAAGCAGCAGGGCAAGGGGAAGATCATCAATATCTCGTCGGGCACCGCGCTCAACGGAAGCCCGAATTACATTCACTACGTGACGTCGAAGGGCGCGCTGATCGCCATGACTCGCGCGATGGCCAAAGAAGTCGGCGATTACAACATCTGCGTCAACACCGTCAGTCCCGGTTTCGTGGTCACCGAAGGGCGCGCGGTGGACCCCGCTTTCAATGCCAGCCGTGTCGCCGGCCGCGCTATCAAACGCGTCCAGGTCGAGAACGATCTGGTCGGCACCGTGTTATTCTTGTCATCCTCCGAGAGCGACTTCATGACCGGCCAGCTGCTCAACGTCGACGGCGGCGCACATTTTGTCGGATAATCAAATGCCGTAAAGGGTAAACGGTTAGGGGTTAGGCGATCCGAATCGGAAACGCTTTACCCCTTACCCTTCACGCCTTACTTCTTTCACTGGAGTTTCCATGCGTTTCAAAGACAAGTCCGTGATCATCACCGGCGGAGGCGGCAAGATCGCCAAAGCTTACGCCATGGCGTTTGCCGAAGAAGGGGCGAAGTTATCTTTGCCCGACATCGCCAGCGCGGATCAGATCGTCAAAACCATCCGCGACATGGGCGGCACGGCGATCAGCATGGCTTGCGACGTAGCCAACGAGCAGAGCGTGCAAGCGATGGTTAGCGAGACGGTGAAGCAGTTCGGCACCGTCGATATTCTCATCAACAATGCGGCCTATTTCATGAGCGTTTGGAAAGGACCGTTCTGGGAAATGAAAGTGGAAGAGTTCGACAAGGCGATGGCGGTCAACGTGCGCGGCTCGTGGCTGTGCGCCAAAGCCGCGGTGCCGCACATGCAGAAACAAAAAAGCGGAAAGATTATCAACATCTCTTCCAACGTCGCGCTCACCGGCAATCCCAACTACATCCATTATGTGACTTCCAAGGGCGCGCTGATCGCCATGACCCGCGCGATGGCGCGGGAAGTGGGCGACTGGAATATCTGCGTCAACACCGTTAGCCCCGGCTTCGTTGTCACCGAAGGCCGCCAGGTCGATCCGGAGTACGAAAAAATCCGCGCCCAACAGCGCAGCTTGAAAAAGACCCAGGTGGAAAGCGATCTCGTGGGAACAGTGTTGTTCCTGTCTTCAAGCGAAAGCGATTTTATGACCGGCCAGTTGTTGAACGTCGACGGCGGGTTTCATTTCGTCGGATGAGAGAAGGGTTTGGCCGCACCCTTCGACAAAGCTCAGGGCGATCGGGAACGCAACGGGCGAAAAATGGAATCGGATTCGTAGGGGCGGGTTTTAAACCCGCCCTGCGTTTTTGGATTCGGATGATTAACCACAAAAAGCGCAAAGGGCGCAAAAATCAAACCCAGTGATCTGAAGTGGCAAGGCCTGCCTTGGCTGTCTGATTTAATAGCCGCGCTGCCAGTCGATGACGTTTTCCAGCGGCTGGCCTTCGAGATAATGCGCCAAGTTTTCGCAGAATAACTTCACGCCCTGGTGCTCGGAGACGTCTGTCACCGCGGAGACATGCGGTGTGATGACGACTCGTTCATCGTCCCACAGGCGGATGTCAGGCGGACGTTCGAATTCACCGTCGTAGACATCAGTGGCGAAGCCGCGCAATTTGCCCTCGGCCAGAGCAACGATCACAGCTTCTTCGTCGACGATCTCACCGCGTGCGATGTTGACCAAGACCGTTCCCGGTTTCATCGCGGCAAACGCTTCGCGACCGATCAGATGTGTCGTCTCTTTCGTCCACGGACAACAAACGGCGACAAACTCGCTCTCGCGCAGCAACTCATGCAATGATCGGGCGGGTTCCAATCGCGTAAAACCTGGCGGCAGCGCAGCTTGTGAGGAAACTTCCCGCCGCGTGCCGACCACGCGCATTCCCGCCGCCGCACAGAGTTGCGCCACTTCCTGGCCGATGCCGCCGGCACCGACGACGCAAACAGTCTTGCCGCGAATAATTATCGGATCGTAACTGTGATGATCGAGTTGGTGCCGCCGCTGGTCGCGGTAGCTCAAGTGAAGCCCGCGAGAGAAGTGGAGGAAGCTCGCCAACACATACTCGGCCATCGGGCGACGGTTGGTCAGGCCGCGCGAGGTGGTCACAACAACGTCTGAACTCCACAGATCAGTATCGAGGAAATTACTGGCTCCGGCTGGAAGCTCATGAAGCCATTTCAGTCGAGGTGCGCGAGCGCGGATGTCTTTGACCGGCGGCCAGCCCACGAGCATGATCTCGGCCGACGCCAGTGCTTGGTTTCGCTGGGCAATGGTGGTTGCAGGATATTTACGAGAGCCAAGATAACGATCGACGGTCCACTGCGGCCAAGTAGCGCGCAGCTCAACATCAAACCATCCTCTGGCATCGACAACTTTGACGCGATGATTGATCTTGGCAATGCGGTCGAGCACCGGGTCGGGCACCTGCTGAATCACCAAAACTTCGACGCTCTCCATAGCTGGCATGGTACTTGTTATGAGAAGTATGGCAAGTCTTTGTTCGTAACCGCGGATCTTGGATTGTTTATTAAGGAATCTCTGAACAAGTCATCTAGCAAGTCGTCTAATAACGAAGAGCAGAAAGACCGACAAGGTGAGGCGGGAGGAAAGAGCGTGGGGGAGCAGACAACGTTTGCGAGTTTGGCGTGGGCGAGAAAGAAAAAGCAGAGCAAGCGG